>CARDPF010000046.1 GCA_948960675.1 uncultured Eisenbergiella sp. | reverse complement strand
GATGTATGGGCAAGCTTGCTTGCACAGACATCCGGATATCGGGCGGGCAAGCCGGATCCTTTTGCAGGCCGGACACCCCTGCCGCGCGGAAACCTTTGGATGCCCTTGAAAATGTCCTGCAGGCTGTGCTATACTGGCCATATAGACAGCTGCATTCTTTTACTGCGTTATGTGCAGCAGAATGCACCGAAAACAGAAAGGAGGGAAAACCCATGTATTTCAAAAAGCTGCTTACCGCAACGGCCACCGCCGCATTGGTTTCTGCGCTCTTTGTCCTGCCTGTTTCCGCACATGGACATCACAGACGGGCAACAGTCAATACCGACTGTCCTGTCTGTACCGTAGAGGGATGTGCCGAGGAAGGGCGTCACACGCATGACGGCCATGACTACTGCGGGTATGACCATGCGGACGGCTACTGCGACGGCACCTGCGTGGCCGTTTCCACTAAGACCGTTTCACACTGCAACCGGAGCAGACGGCATTGTTGCCACTAGTACACCGAATAATAAGTTCCTAGCCATATAACGCAAATGGAAAATCAGACAAGTTATATGGCTGGTTACTTATTATTCGGTGTACTAGCTACTTTCACGGTTTTGGGTAGCAAAAAGATCCTAAACAGAATGGCGTTCTGCCAGACCGTTCAGGATCTTTTTATATTGGGGGATTGCCGGTTTTATCCGGCCAAAACCCCTCTTTCATACGCAACGGGGCTTATTGTGCCGCCTTTGCCTCTTCCGGAATTTCAAAGTCTGCAGCCGAATTGAAATCAGAACAGGTCATCGTGATTTTCAGTTTCGGGACACTCATGGACATGCCCGCAGCCTGATCGCCCATGGACTCTATAAGGTTGGACATTAATTTATTCATAACATCCGTCATATCCGTTTCCACCTTCACAGGATACATGGTCGCCTCATCAATCCAAAGGGTAACCGGAATATCACCCAGATCTTTCATCATACCCTCCAGATCGCTTTCCGCAATGCCAAGCTGGCTGAAAGAATCCAGCGCACCGGAAGAAAGAAGCGTCTCATTCATCGCATCGCCTGTAATGGCACCGGTGTACTTAAATGCATTTGCACCGTCCACCTGCTCGGTTCCCGCCTCTTTATACTGATACCCCTCATCCATGTAGGCAAGCATATTGGTGCGTGCATCATACTGCTCCACATCTGCCTGAGCCACCTGCTGCATCTGCCAATTCGTCCCGTCGGTGGTATACATGTTTATATTGCCCGCATCATCCTTTTCCGCGTACACCGTCTGATTCATGCTGCCCAAGTCGCCCATGTCCATTCCCAAATCAATCTTGAAATGAAGGGGTTCGCTAAAGCAGGTAATATCCATCGTGGTAACGGTAGACAGGTTCTGCTCCTGCTCCGCCTGCGCAACGCTCATGTCCATCTCCATAACCATTACGGAGCGCAGATTTGTCACGCCCTCCATGTTCTTTAACGCAGCGGCATAGGCATCCACTTTCTCATCTGCCTCGGCAGCCGCACCCTGATTCTCGGTTCCGTTTCCGGATGCTGCAGGATCTGCCTTCTCATCCCCGCATGCAGCAAGAGACAACACCATAAAGGCGGACATCATAAGTGCCAGAAATCTCTTTTTCATAATTTTCCTCCTCGAAAATATGGAAATTTTTTGTCCGCCTATAATGATAGCATTTTTACTGCATTTGTCAATTCCTTTTTTTTGGCAATCACGGAAACCAATTGTTACTATTCATGGGCAATGTCACTTGGTTAAGCCACGGGCTTTGAGAGACATGCCAACGGGCGGGGAAGGCGGATCCTTTTGCAGGCCGGACAATATGCCTCCCATTCAGGCTGCGGCCTCTGCCCGAAGCCAAAATGCATAGTATGCCATTTGCCTGCGCTCCATCCTCCCGCTGGCGTTCCAGACAGGCACCTCCCCGGACTGGCATTTTCTGGGCACTACCAATTCCTCCATGCACACACCCAAATACCGGCTCAGCGCATAAAAATTGTCCAAAGAAGGCAGCGTACGCCCCTGAAACCAACTGTAAATGGACTGCAGCGCGGAAAGCCCCAAAAACTCCTGCAATTCCCGTACCGATACCTGTCTGTGTTCACACGACCTTTTCAACCGTATCCCCGTCTCCTGTACATCAATTACCGGATAGATCAGCATAAATCCCCTCTCCTTTCTTTTCTCCGTACCGCCCCTTCCCTGCGGGTGGTTTTTTTGCCCTACTTTTATCATAGCGCATCTCCTGTCCCATAATCCGTACTCTGACAATTTGCCCTCCGCACAGCCATGCGGGATACCCTGCGCCGACCGGACGGCGCAAAACCGTTCCCATGGGTTTCGGTCCGCCTGCATGCCTGCAAGAGACCTGCTTATCCGTTCAAAATAAGGAATCCGAATCTTTCTTTACCAGACTTTATTTGGCCAAAAACCGCGCAACAGGCTGACGGTGCATCAAGCTTGCGCCGCAGCTAAGCACAACACACTAAAGTGTGTAACACTAAAGTGTGTAACACCAAAGTGTATAGCATTTGGCCCTCGCGGCATTCGTCAAATGGATGCCCTGCAATCCCCTTGACTCATTGCCCGCGGAAATAGAGAGAAAAACTGCCGCAGCCTTTTGGCTGCCATCCGGTTTCAGGGTTTTCATGCGGAGGACATAAGGAATCCTTTTCTTCTTACCTCAGCTTTCCCCAGTGTCCGAACCAGGACGGTTCCGGGGGGTTACGATCTCTATATATGTTGTAGCATTGGAAATCTTAATCTTTGTCTCCAGTTCTGCCAACAGATTTTCTTTCTGTCCTGCAAGCTCCTCGGCCAGCTTGCAAATCCGCAAAGGATCCGCCAGCCGAAACGCTGCAATGGGTTTCTCTGGCCGGTTGTCCCCGGATACAGGCTCCGGTGTCCGGCCGGTTTGCTCTTTGGTAAACGTCCCGCTGCTTTTTTTTGCTGTCCCTGCCTCCTGTAAAATAACAATCTTTGCGGATGCCTTTCTCCCATTGGGGGAAGATGCCTCCCGGCGCGCCGCCTCATTTTTTCTGCGCTGCAGTTCCCTCCACTCCCGGTAGCTGTCCTCCATCTTCTGCACAAGCCTTCCCTCAAAATCCGTAAGTTCCCCAAAAGGGCCGCTGCCACGCAGACGGTTACGCAATGCGATTGCCCCGGATACCGTCATCCTGCCCCTTGATGTCTCCAGATAAGTCGCCGCGTTGGACTGTGTAATGACCGCATTCAGCCAGTCATACCGGGCGATCAGATCCTGAATCTGCTGCAGCGCCCTTTGCGCCTCTGCCGCAAACGCCTCCCTCGTCAACCGCTTTTCCCATGTTACGGCCGCTTTTGGGCGGATCAGATCCATAAATTGCGCCTTCTTTGTTTTGTGCATAATTTTTTTCACAAGCAGGTCCCGCTCGTCCAAAGCCTGTACCACCGTGATTCTGTTTTCCTCCATAAACCCGCCTCCGTTCTGATGACATTATCATAATAAAAAAACGGGCATTTGTCATTCAGTTACAAACTGTTTGACAAATGCCGTTCCAAACGTTATAATATATGATTCACACTAAGACAGTATACCGCCTGTCGTTTACAGCGCGGCTTTGGGCCTGTATGCCAGATCATGCAGGCAGAATGAGAGGAAATATGCGTCCTTTACAAACCGATTTTTCAGATAACATCCAATCCGCCCCTATTCTTCCGGAATACCCCAGGCCAACCATGGTTCGCGATTCCTACCTGAACCTGAACGGCCTCTGGGAATATGCCGTCTGCAGGGAGGATACCGCCCCACGGCAATATGACGGGCAAATCCTCGTTCCCTTTTCACCGGAATGCGCCCTATCCGGCGTACGGCATACGCTTACCCCCGATGAAACCCTTTGGTACAGGCGCATGCTTCCCCCCATCTGCCTTTCCGGCCATGAGCGCCTGCTGCTTCATTTCGGGGCGGCAGACCAAACGGCACAGGTGTTTGTCAACCGGTATTCCGCCGGGGCGCACACCGGCGGCTATCTGCCCTTTACACTGGATATCACGGATTTTATGCACGTGGGGGAAAATGAACTCACTGTCAGAATCAAAGACGTCACCGATGCCTCCTGGCACAGCCGGGGGAAACAGTCCCTGCATCCTAGGGGCATGTTCTATACGGCACAGAGCGGGCTATGGCAGACCGTGTGGGCCGAAGTCGTCCCCGACAACCATATCACGCAAATCGAATACTTTCCGGATTATGACCATAGCCGGATCGGCATACGGGCCCATACCCGGCAGTCCGTAAAAATGACCTGCACGATTGCACAGCCCAACAAGCAGCCGCACTCCTTTTTGGGCATGACCGGGGAAACCCTGTGGATTGCCCTGCCAAATTTCAGGTCCTGGAGTCCGGAGGATCCCTACCTGTATCCTGTGGCCATCCAGACGGAAACCGACCGTGTAACCGGCTATTTTGCCATGCGCAAATGCGACATCCAAACCGACCATGCCGGGATACGGCGTTTTTTCTTAAATGGTAAACCTTATTTTCAGGCAGGCGTACTGGACCAGGGGTACTGGCCGGAAAGCCTTTACACCGCCCCCTCGGATGCCGCCCTTGCCGCAGACATCTCCCGCATGAAAGACCTTGGGTTTAACATGCTGCGCAAACACGCCAAAATTGAGCCGGAACGTTTTTACTACCACTGCGACCGGCTCGGCATGCTGGTCTGGCAGGACATGGTTAACGGCGGTTCCCCCTACAAGCACTGGTTTGTCACCTATCTGGCCACACTCCTAAACTGGTGCCATATCCCCTATCACGACGGAAAGGCGCACCGCAAGCTCCTGTCCCGCACGGATCTAGAGGGACATACTGAATTTCTTCAGGAGTTGGAAGAAACCGTCCTCTTTCTGCGCAACCATCCGTGCATCGTCGCATGGGTACCCTTCAACGAAGGCTGGGGGCAATTTGACGCGCTAAAAGCTGCCGACCGCATACGGGAGTTGGATCCCTCCAGACTCATCGACCACGCCAGCGGGTGGTTCGACCAAAAGGGCGGGGACATAGCCAGCCTGCACTATTACTTTTTAACCCTCCCCTGCAGGCCGGAACAAAAACGGGCACTGGCCCTGACGGAGTTTGGCGGATACTCCTGCCAAATCCCAAATCATTCCGCCTGCGACAAAATATACGGCTACAAGACCTTCCAAACCACCGAAGCCCTCACCAGGGGCTATGCAAAACTGATCGAAAAAACCATTCTGCCTGCGGTCCGCAAAGGAATCGGCGCTACGGTTTATACCCAGCTTTCCGATGTGGAGGAAGAAACCAACGGTATCTATACCTACGACCGCAAAATATGCAAGCTGGACGCCCAAACCGTACGACGCCTCAACCAGGCGCTCAAAGATGCCGTTACGCACAATCCTAATATGCCAAAATCTCGTATCCCTCCTGCGTGACGGCGACGGTCACCTCCCATTGTGCGGACGGTTTTTGATCCTCGGTATAAACCGTCCAGCCGTTGCCGTCATCCACATAAATCTCCTCCGAACCGGCGTTAACCATTGGTTCAACCGTAAAAACCATGCCGGGCACCATAAGCATTTCCGTTCCCGCCGGCGCCACATAGCTCACAAAAGGCTCTTCGTGGAATTCCAGCCCGACGCCGTGCCCCCCGATATCCACCACCACGCTGCAACCGTTTTCTTTGGCATGCCCGTTTACGGCTGCCGCCATATCCCCCATAAAACGCCAGGGCTTCACCTGCGCAATCCCGGCCTCCATGCATTCTTTGGCTACGCGTACCAGCCTTTCACGCTCCGGCGTCGTCTTTCCCCCGATGATAAACATGCGGGAGGAATCCGAAAAATAGCCCTGGTAGACCGTGGAGACATCCACATTCACGATATCCCCTTCCTGCAATATCACATCCTCGGAAGGAATTCCATGGCAAACCTGATCGTTTACCGAGGTACAGACGCTCTTTGGATACCCTTCAAACCCAAGGGGCGCGGCCACAGCACCGCATGCCTTGGTCTTTTCCACTACCAGACGGTCAATTTCCGCCGTACACATACCGGGACAAATGTGCGCCGCCACATAATCCAGCACGGCAATATTGATTTTGCCGCTCTCCCGGATTCCCGCAATCTGTTCCGCAGTCTTGATCATGCTGTGGTCGGGCACAATATGCCCCTCCAACGCATATCCCCGGATTCTTTCATCCATCCGCATATGGCATGTCTTATATTTTTTCCCGCTGCCACACCAACAAGGGTCATTACGTTCTATTTTTTTGTGCATCTTTGCCCCCATCTGCCCTGTCAGGCATTCGATTTGAAAAAGTTCTTTTCCCATTATACCGCAAGATGCCCTTTCCCTCAAGCAGCGCTGTCCCATTTTCACGGAATGCGCATTCCTGACCCGTGAAACAATGTCACTTGGTTAGGCCACGGGCTTGGGGAGACATGCCAACGGGTGGGGAAGGCGGACCCTTTTGCAGGTCGGACACCCCTGCCGGGCGGACGGTTCCTTACGCATGCACAGATATCAGATCACAGGTTTACCGGGCCCCGTTTTAGGCACATACACTACGGTCACTGTTACCATACATTCCCCTGCGTCGATGATAACAAAATAATCCCCCACAAAAAAATGCCGGCTTATGTCAAGCGGATAGACCTTTGCCGTTAAAAAGTCCACCAAAAAAACATCCGCCAGCCCCTCCTCCCGTTCCGCCTGCAGCTGCGCAAAAAAGTCGTTGCATTCCCTGCACAATACCCCTTCCAGACCGCCAAGGGATAACCTGTCCCCTTCCTCCAGCACAATGTCAACTTCCCTTGCCGGCCTGTCCACGATTCCCATGGTGGCAATGGTTCCGTGGGACTCCCCCCGTATAATCATATGAAGCCTATTCGCGTTTTCCTTCTTTTTTCGTCCCCACCCGTCACAGGCCGAAGCAAAAATATCAAAAACCGCAAATTTGTCCGTACACAAAATCCCCAAAGAATTTCTCCCCCGGTAGGCCGCCATCTGGCTCCCCTCGTTCCTGCCACACAAATAGCAATCCGTCGCTGAAAGCTCCCCCGGCAAAAACACGGCTGTCCGCATGCAGCCAAGCAACAGCAGCCCTAACGCAATGACCCCCAAAATTTTTTTCATTTCCCCGCCTTTCCAAAGGTCACAATCCGCATTCCGAGGCGCTGTTACGTTAGAAGGGGTATGGTCTTCCCTCCTTGTGGACTCCCGCGTAAAGTTTCCTTATTACGAAACATTATACGGGATACTTCCCCTACAATCAAGTTATAATTACGCAATCCGAATCTTTTTTGGTAATTTTCCCTGTACAAACACCTCCATTTTGCGTTATTTAGCGCAAAATGGCATGCTAATAGACTATGTTTTGCCGGGCCATTACCATTTTTGAGGTACTTTTATGCAAAAAATACGTCCCGATCTGGACATTGGCCAGAATATTGCCCGTATCCGGAAGGAGCACGGCATGACACAGGATCAGGTGATTGCCAGACTGCACCTGATGGAAATTGACATTTCCAAAAGCACCTATGCCAAACTGGAAACAAACCGCATGAACATCAAAGTCTCGGAGTTGGTCGGCCTAAGCCTTATTTTCGGCACGGATTTCAACGCTTTCTTCCAAAACCTGCAGCCTGTCCGGAAAACCTGAAGGTGCAGGCACGTCGGTCCTGCCTCCTTAAAGCTACCCCACCACCCTTCGCACGGTGATGATGGGCTTGTAGGCGGCATAGCCGTATTTGATGCCGGTGCGCTGGGTGCTGGCGTGCACGATCCTGCCGCCTCCCAGGTAGATCGCCACATGTCCTGCATAACAGATGATATCCCCGGCCTGCGCCTCCTCGAAGGAAACCTCCCTGCCCACGCTGCGCAAAGCCGTGGAATTACGCGGCAGGCTGTATCCATACTGCTTATAGACGGCCATGACAAAACCGGAACAATCCGCCCCGTCCGTCAGGCTCGTCCCCCCCGCCACATAAGGGTTTCCCACAAACTGGCAGGCATATTGGGCGATATCCGCCCCGGAGGATCCCGTTGCGGGAGGCACGGTCTTTAGGCCGCCCCCGGAGGAAGGGCCGGAAGAAGAGTTGCCTGACGAAGCATTCCCGGCAGGGCTACCCTGCGCTTCCCGCTTTTTGCGTTCGGCCTCCTCCGCCGCGCGCCGCGCTTCCTCTTCCCTGCGCCTGCGTTCCTCCTCCGCCTTGATGATGGCGTTTTCCTCCTCCGCAAGCTTTTGCAGTTCCGCATTCTGCTGCTTGATCTGCGCCTTGAACACGGCGGCCTCCTGCCGCACCTTCGCGATCTGTGTATCATAATCTGCGGAAATCGCCTTCATTTCGTCCATAGTCTCCTGCATGAAGGCTTTTTCCTCTTCCATCTCGTACTTTTGCTCTTCCAGTTCGCTCTTCCTGTCCTCCAGCGCGTCTTTCTTGGCCGCAACCTCCTCCTTGATGGCGATATAGCGCTGCAGCATTTTCCGGTCATAATCGTAGAGCTTCTCCACATACGCCGCCTGATTCAGCAGGCTGCTCCAGTCCGAGGCATTCATGATCAGTTCCAGATAACTGGTTTCCCCTTTTTCATACAGGTACTTCACCCGCTTCTTCATCGCACAATACTGCTCCTCTTCCTGTGCCTTGGCGCTGTCGTAGTCCTCCTGCGCCTTCTGAATCTGCTCCTTAGTATCGGCGATCTGTTCCTCCATTAAGGCCACGCTGGCTATCACCGCCACCAGCTGGGCATTGAGTTCCTCCATCTGCTCCTGCAGTACTTCCTGTTCTTCCTGCAGATCGCCCAGCATGCCCTCCCTTTCCTGATACTGTCTTTGGGTGTTTTCCTGTTCCCGCCTGGTCCGCTCCTGCTCCTGCTGCACCTCGGCGCGGGTTCTCTCCGCATAAACCGTTAAGGGGCTAAATGCCGTCACAAGGGCCAGAAAAAGTGCCGTCAGGCCTATCCGCTTCCTTTGCATTCCCTTACCTCTTTTTCTCCCCGTCAAAACCGCCGTTACAGATCGCAGTTTTTCACGGTTCTGGGAAACGGGATGACGTCGCGGATATTGCCCATTCCTGTCAGGTACATCACGCACCGCTCAAACCCCAGCCCATAGCCGGCATGCCTTGCGGAACCGTACTTTCTCAAATCCAGGTAAAAAGCGTAATCCTCCCGGTTCAGTCCCAGTTCGTCCAACCGCCTCTCCAAAAGTTCCAGATTGTCTTCCCTCTGGCTGCCGCCGATGATTTCACCGATACCCGGCACAAGACAGTCCGCCGCCGCCACAGTTTTTTGATCCCCGTTCAGCTTCATATAAAACGCCTTGATTTCCTTGGGATAATCCGTCACAAACAGGGGCCGCTTAAATTCTTTTTCCGTCAGGTAGCGTTCATGCTCCGTCTGCAGGTCACAGCCCCAAAATACTTTATACTCAAATTCGTCGTTGTGCTTTTCCAAAATCTCGATTGCCTCCGTGTAAGTCACACGGCCAAAGTCGGAAGCAAGCACATGGTTTAGGCGTTCCAGCAGCCCCTTATCCACAAAGCTGTTAAAAAAGGCCATTTCCTCCGGTGCGTTGTCCAGTACATAGCGGATGATATATTTCAGCATGGATTCCGCCAGGGCCATTATGTCCCGCAAATCCGCAAACGCGACCTCCGGCTCTATCATCCAAAACTCCGCCGCATGACGGGTGGTGTTGGAATTTTCTGCCCGAAAAGTCGGCCCAAACGTATAAATATTCTTAAACGCCATGGCATAGGCCTCGCCGTTTAGCTGCCCGCTCACCGTCAGGTTGGTAGGCTTGCCGAAAAAATCCCGGCCATAATCCACACTGCCGTCCGCAGTCTTGGGAATATTGTTCAAATCCATTGTCGTGACCTGAAACATCTCGCCTGCACCCTCACAGTCACTGCCCGTAATCAGCGGTGTGTGTACATATACAAAATCCCTCTCCTGGAAAAACTGGTGGATCGCATAGGCGATCAGGGATCTCACCCGAAACACTGCCTGAAACGTGTTCGTCCTCGGCCGCAGATGGGAAATCGTGCGCAGATATTCAAAACTATGGCGCTTCTTTTGCAGCGGGTAATCCGGTGCGGAAGCCCCTTCCACCACTACCTCCTGCGCCTGCATCTCAAAAGGCTGCTTGGCATCCGGCGTAGCGACAATCGTTCCCGTCACCACCACGGCCGCACCCACGCCGATTTTTGCAATATCCGCATAATTTTCCAATTGGTCCGCCGCATATACCACCTGCAGAGGATCAAAAAAAGTACCGTCATTGACCACCAGAAACCCGAAATTTTTGGAATCGCGGTTGCTTCGCACCCAGCCGCCCACCGTTACTTTTTGATCCAGATACCGCTCTTTTTCCCTGAATAATTGCCTTATGCTCGTCAGTTCCATGGTCTTTTTGCTCCTTTCCAAAATCGGCTGTAACCGTCCGGCAGCGCCAAACGGTTACCCCTGTTTCCCTTTTATTTCTTTTTGCCCGCGCTTTCGGTTTCCGTTTCGGATTCCGTCTCAGCGCTTTCCCTGTCCGTCTTTGTCCCTGCTCCAGCCTGATTGTCCCCTTTTGGTTCCTCCGCAGATTCTTTTGTATCCCCTACCTCTTCCGTAGAAGCCTGTGTATCCTCCGCTTCTTCTGTAGAAGCCTGTCCCGTCTCCGTTTCCCCTACAGGCTCGCTCTGGGTAATTTTGGCTTTTTCCACCAAAAATGCCGTCACCTTGCCACTCATTACATATTCCCGGTATCCCTTTACCTCGTTCCCCAGTACCTCCTTATACGCGTCCACAGACTCATAGCCATACTGCTCCGCATTTTGGGACAAAGACTCTTCCATCTCCTCGTTGGATACGGTCAGACCCTCCCGCTCGGCGATCGCCTGCATCATCAGGATCTGTTCCGCCGCCTGACGGGCGGAATCCTTCATTTCCTCCTCATACTGCTCGGCCTGCTTGCCGTAGCCATACATCATGAAGGTATCCAGGTCCATTCCGTACATCGCCGCCTGATACGTCATATTGCTGACCAGCCTGTCGTAATAGCGTTCCACCATCGCCTCCGGCACATCATGGAAAGCCGCGTTCTCATGCGCCGCAGCCAAAATGGCCGACTCCTCGTCCATATCATACTGGCGCTGGGCCTCTTCCATCATTCCGTCGTAAATATACTGCCGGTACTCGCCCACCGTCGCCACGTTTTCAATGGAAAGCCCTGCCACAAAGTCGTCGGAAAGCTGTGCTTCACTCTCCTCATATATTTTGTTGAGCGTCACGGTAAATACCACCGGCGCCCCCGCCAAATCGGGATTCCTCTCATAGGGATCCGGAAAGGTCAGTTCCAAGTCCTTCGTCTCCCCCGCCTTCATGCCGACCACACCGTCCTCAAAGCCGTCAATAAACTGCCCCGCGCCGATGGTCAGCATGTAATTATCCGCCGTGCCCCCGTCAAAGGCAACCCCGTCCTTCTTGCCGACGTAGCTGATATCCGTCACATCGCCCTCTTTCACTGCCCGGCCGGTAACCTCTGTCCGAACCGGATTGTTGTCCAGCACGCGCTGGATATAATTTTCTATCTGTTCATCGCTTACATAAGGAGCCTCCAGCGTGACCTCCAGCCCCATATATTCCCCCAGTTCCACATAGTCGTCCGCTTTTAAGTTATCCAGATAGGATTCTTCCGGATAAATTTTCTCCTCTACCGTCTCGGTTTCCGCTACCTCACTGCTCTCCCCCCCTGTCAGGCTTTCCTGCTCCGTTTCCTTTGCACTGTCACCGCAGCCCGCCAGCAGCATTGCCGAAAGGGAAAGCGTAATCATCGTCATCGCAAATTTCTTCATAAACTTCTCCTCATTTCTTTTTTGGACACTCCCATCCCCCCACAGGGTTGTCCATGCATTGTGGCCCGCCGGTAAACGGCAGGGGCCGGTTTTGTTTGCAGTCATGAACAGTATTGTATCACATTTTCCTCCGTCTTACAATACCGGAGAAAGCAGCCTGCACACCTGTTCCTTGAAACGTACCCACAGGGAGCGCCCCTTATACATATCCTTGGTAATCTGCGTGCACAGCTTTAAGTCTTCCCAAAAGATCCGTTCCATCTGCTGCGCCACCTTTTCGTCAAAAATCATGGCGTTGACCTCAAAATTCAGCGAAAAGCTGCGGATATCCATATTGGCCGTTCCATAGCAGCAGGCCTCCCCGTCAATGGACATCCCCTTGGCATGAAGGAAACCGTTATTATACGTATAACACTTTGCGCCCGCCATGACCAGTTCCCCAATGTGGGACATGGTGGCCCAATATACAAAAGGATGGTCCGGCTTGCAGGGAATCATCACATGCACCTCCACGCCTGAGCAGGCCGCTATCAGCAGCGCCGCCTGAATGGATTCGTCCGGTATAAAATACGGTGTCTGGATATAAATCGCCTTTTTGGCCTTGTGGATCAGCCTAAGGTAATTATCCCGTATCCCCTGCATGGAGGAATCCGGCCCGCTGGAAATAATCTGCATTTTGGTGTCGCCGCATTTTTGTTCGGGATAGACAATATACTGGGGATTGGTAAACAAATTTTCCTTTGCCGCATAATCCCAGTCCTGAATGTAGCGCACCAAAAGGGAAACCACCGCGCTGCCCTCTATGCGCAGATGGGTGTCCCTCCAATGCCCGAATTTGGGATCCAGCCCGATATACTCCTTACCCACGTTAAATCCGCCTACATAGCCCACCCGGCCGTCGATAATCGCAATTTTCCTGTGGTTGCGGTAATTGACACGCAGATGCAGCCTGCCAAACAGCGCCGGGAAAAAGACGGCGATACGCATTCCCTGCTTTTCCAGATCCCTCCAAAACTTTTTGGTGGCACTCCTGCAGCCCATGGCATCATAGAGGATGCGCACCTCCACCCCCTGCTGCGCCTTTTCCGCCAGCACATCCCGGATCCTTCCAAACAGTACATCGTTTTTGATGATATAGTACTGTAAAAAAATGTAATGCTGCGCGCTGCGGATATCCTCTATAAGCGCGTCAAACTTATCGTTCCCGTCCGTAAATATCCGTACCGCATTATCATCCGTCAGCACCGCATCCGAAGTTTTCAAATTGTAAAACACCAGGTCGGAATAGCCTTTAAGCTGCGGATTCTCCCTTTCCATCTTACGGCTCTGCACACTGTATTCCTGCTGCCGCACCGCTTCGCCCAGCTGCTCCTCGATCCCCTTGATCTTAAACATTTTCCGCTTGTGGATATCCGTCCCCGCAAGCAGATACATCAAAAATCCGAGGCCGGGCAGCGCATTCAATACAAGAAGCCACGCCCATGCGGACTTTGGTTCCTTGCGCTGGAAAAAAACGATGACAATGGAAAAAATAAAATTCAATATCAGCATGTGCCGGAATATAAAAAACGCCGCCTGTGCGGCCATCTGCCCGCACAGCGTAAGCACTTCCACCATCTTCACCTCCGAGCCGCATTGTTTGCGGCAGTGCAATGCAAAATCCGGGCAGGCAGATCCACACGCAATCCCCTGACAAATACCGGTTATACAAACCGGGCGGCCTTTTTCAGCCGCCCGTAATTTCACTCCAACTGTTAATTCCTATAATGGTTTTGGCAAATTCGGTATAGTTGTCCGCGCCCGGCCCATCAATGTTTTTAAACACATCATATATATATTTGCGCTGTCCGCCCGGTGTGGAAAGCCCCAGCGCCAATCCCTGTGCAATCTCCTCGTGGGCGTCTGTCTGGCGTGACAAAATCAGCGCATCAATATACGGATTGCTCTCCGCCACATAATAGGCATAGGCAAAAGCGGCAGCCTGGTTGGCCTCCCCTTTCGTGGAGGAATAACCCAGTTCACTCAAAATCACCGGCCGTACTTCCCCGTCCGCCGTCAGCATTTCCTCCTGCTGCAAAAAATCCGTCACCACATGGATGTTCTCCATGGTTACGATGGATGTATCCTGCGAATCCAGCACCAAGCTCTGGATCTTGCTGGAAGAATTCCAGAAAGTCGTATTTTCCAGCGGATACGCATACGGATGATGTGCCAGCCCCCAGTCGATATTGCCTTCCGCAGATACAATCCGGTTCATGGCCAAAAGCATATCCCTGACGTCATAATTTTTGTTCGCCTTGATATTGCGGTCCCACTGCTGATCCATGGACACGTAAATCCGGGCATTGGCATTCATGCTTTTGATACTGTTGTAGAAAACCCGCACCGCATTGGCGTATTCCCGCGTATAAGTTTCCAAATCCACCTGCTGCATGTAATTCCAATCCGTGCGGACATTTACTTCATTGCCCACAATCCAGTTCATAACCGTCCCGTGCTCGCTGTCCCGGTAACGCTGCGCCAAAAACGCCCCCACGGCGGCCATCGTCTCAATCCCGCTCTCTTCCGCCACATTAAAGGCATAATAATGTGCGGAACCGTTTCTGGAAAGCGGATGGATGAGCTGGGGCTGCGCCCTGCTCTTATTGTTGAGCAAAATGGCGGTTATGGTGATTCCTTTTTCCGTCAGGATCCGAAATACATGATCATATTCCGCGATCCGCTGCCCGTTGAACGCATAGGTTTTTCCGTTGTAGGTATAATAA
>CARDPF010000045.1 GCA_948960675.1 uncultured Eisenbergiella sp. | reverse complement strand
TAATGGCCATGCGCCACTACAGGCTGCCGGGAAGCCGTCCCTGCCTCTCCCCTTACGCAAAATGGATTTCCGTGCCCGGCAACAGGGACGCGGTAAAGTTGAAATTGACGAAAAAGACTTGCGGAATGTGCAAAAGTTTAGTAGAATATGAACATGGGGAAATTGGGACGGATTTTGATAGTGGAAAAATCTCTGACAGAATACCCAGAATTTACTGAATGCGGAGGAATGAACATGAACATTTACACAACTGACAAGATCCGTAACGTGGTTCTGTTAGGCCATGGCGGTTCCGGAAAGACCAGTCTGGCAGAGGCGATGGCGTATCTGTCCGGGATCACATCCCGAATGGGGAAGGTGGTTGACGGCAATACGATAAGCGATTTTGGCAAAGAGGAGCAAAAGAGACAGATTTCCATCAGCACTTCCGTTATTCCCATCGAGTGGAACGGCGTGAAAGTGAATATTTTAGATACACCTGGTTACTTTGATTTTGTCGGTGAAGTGGAGGAAGCGGTGAGCGTGGCGGGAGCGGCGATCATCGTAATCAACGGTAAGTCCGGTATAGAGGTAGGGACGGAGAAGGCATGGGAGTTGTGTGAGAAATACCGGATTCCCCGGTTTATTTATGTCACGAACATGGACATTGATAATGTTTCCTACAGGCAGATTGTGGAGGATCTCAGGGAGAGGTACGGCAAGAAGATTGCGCCCTTTAACCTTCCCATCCGTGAGAATGAGCAGTTTGTAGGGTATGTCAATGTGGTATCCGAGACCGGAAACCGCTGGCAGGGCAAGGAAGTGGTTCCCTGTGAGATCCCGGAGTACAATAAGCCTAACCTGGAGATTTTCCGGGAGACCTTGATGGAAGCGGTGGCAGAGACCAGCGAAGAATTCATGGAACGCTATTTTGGCGGGGAGAATTTCTCGGAGGCGGAAATCCGTGCGGCGCTTAGGACCAATGTCATCGACGGCACCATTGTCCCGGTTTCCATGGGCTCCAACGTGCTTTGTCAGGGTGTTTATACACTGCTGGATGATATCGTAAAATACATTCCCAGTCCGGAGGATCGGGAATGTGCGGGTATCAATACCAAGACCAATGAGATTTATCATGCCGATTATGATTTTTCCAAGGCAAAGACCGCTTATGTGTATAAGACCATGGTGGATCCTTTTATCGGTAAATATTCCCTGATTAAAGTTTGCTCCGGCGTGTTAAAGACGGACGATGTTCTTTATAATAAAGAGAGGGATACGGAAGGCAAGATCGGGAAACTCTATGTCATGCAGGGGAATAAGCCGCAGGAAGTGAGCGAACTGCATGCGGGTGATCTGGGTGCCTTGGCGAAGCTGACTTCCGCAAAGACCGGCGATACCCTTTCCACCAAGACGACCCCGGTAACTTATGCGAGAACGGAGTTCTCCCGCCCTTATACGGTGAAGCGTTATAAAGCCGTCAATAAGGCAGATATTGATAAGATTTCCCAGTCGCTGCAAAAGCTGGTGGATGAGGATAAGACCCTGCAGGTAGTCAATGATTCCGAGAACCGGCAGACGTTGATTTGGGGAATGGGCGATCAGCATTTGGACATTGTTGCAAGCCGGTTGGAGAACGAATATAAGGTGAAAGTGGAACTCTCCGAGCCCAAGGTTGCCTATCGTGAGACGATCCGGAAGAAATCGGATGTGGAATATAAGTATAAGAAGCAGTCTGGCGGCCATGGACAGTACGGACATGTAAAGATGCGCTTTGAACCCTCGGGCGATCTGCAGGAGCCTTATGTGTTTGAGCAGGTGGTTGTGGGCGGCGCGGTTCCCAAGAATTACTTCCCCGCAGTGGAAAAGGGGATTGTGGATTCCGTGCAGAAAGGGCCGATGGCGGCTTATCCGGTGGTCGGCGTAAAGGCCGTGCTTTATGACGGTTCCTACCATCCGGTGGATTCCTCCGAAATGGCGTTTAAGATGGCGGCTTCCCAGGCGTTTAAAAAGGGCTTTATGGAAGCGGGGCCGATTTTGCTGGAGCCGATTTCTTCCCTGAAGGTTACGGTTCCGGATCAGTATACCGGCGACGTGATGGGCGATCTGAATAAGCGCCGGGGCAGGGTGTTGGGTATGACGCCCATGCAGGGGGGCAAACAGATTATTGAGGCGGATGTGCCTACCTCCATGTTGTACGGCTATTGTACGGATTTGCGCTCCATGACAGGCGGCCGCGGCGTGTACGAATACGAGTTTGTGCGCTACGAGCAGGCCCCCAGCGATGTGCAGGAAAGGGAGGTTGCGGCCAGGGCGGCCAAGGTTGCGGAGGGCAGCGAGGACTGATTTGTGAGGGCAACAGGCCGGATAGCTGCAATTGTGTAGATTTTGGCAGCTGCAGCTAAAGGATTCTTTTTGGATAAGGATATTTTATTCCCGCGAGCAATGAGGAAAATAGCCATGCTTGCATGGCTATTTGATGAATGCCGCGAGGGTCAAAAACCCCGCTGCTCTGCAGCGTTGCAAGCTTGATACCCGGTTGCTTGCAGCGGGGTTTTTGTTTCATACGGGGGAGGCAGGGCGTCATAAGTGTTGGGGGACACGGCGTCCTGTCTTTGTATGCTGGTTGGAATGCCCGCAAAAGCGGGCAGAATGAGAGAAAGATTGAAATATAAAATTTTCAATTGCGGGATTTTATGTTTGCGCAACAGGGCAGCGCAGAAAAGAGGGAAAAATGAAAAAGGGAAAAAAAGCGCTGGTTTATGCAGTGGGGGTATTGGCGGCATTGGTTGCCGTGTTTGTTTATTATTATATCACGCTGCCTGCGATTAACATCCATGCCAGCGGGTTTTGGTTTTTTATTCTGGCGCTGGTGGCCGCCGCTGCGGTCGTTTACGGATTAAAAAAGGCGGGAAAGGAACTTCGGGAGAATAAAAAGGCGGCCGTCATTGTCTGGAAGGATTTTAAGATGATGAAGGTGTTTGTCGGATTGTTTCTCATCATTTTGGCGGTTTACCTCATCGGGAGTCTTTTGTCATCCCCGATTGTCAACGCCAAAAAGTACCGGCAGCTGCTTGCGGTGCAGGAACGCAAGTTTACGGATGATATCAGGGAGGTGGATTACAGTACGATTCCGCTTTTGGACAAGGATTCCGCCGCTCTATTGGGAGACCGCAAAATGGGGAGCCTGGTGGAAATGGTGTCCCAGTTTGAAGTCGCAAACGACTATACCCAGATCAACTATCAGGGAAAGCCGGTGCGCGTGACGCCTTTGGTATATGCCAGCCCCATTAAATGGCTGACCAACCAGAAAAACGGGATCCCGGCATATGTGATGATTGATATGACAACGCAGGACACGGAAATTGTGATGCTCAAGCAGGGAATCCGGTATTCCAAGTCGGAATATTTTAACAGGAACCTGTACCGGCATCTGCGTTTTCGCTATCCCACCTATATTTTTGGCGACCAGCTGTTTTTTGAAATTGACGAGGAGGGGACACCTTATTGGGTATGCCCGGTAAAGAAGTTTAACATCGGCCTGTTCGGCGGGCAGACGGTGGGACGCGTGGTTTTATGTAATGCCGTTACGGGGGAGTGCGTGGACTACGCGGTGGAAGATGTGCCCCAATGGATTGACAAGGTATATTCGGCAGAACTGCTGATGCAGCTGTTTGACTATTACGGCGTGCTGGTGAACGGCTTTTGGAACAGTGTTTTGGGGCAGAGGGACTGCCTGACCACCACTGCCGGTTACAACTATATTGCCCTGGATGACGATGTGTGGGTATACACCGGATTGACAAGCGTAAACGGGGACCAGTCTAATGTGGGATTTGCCTTGATGAACCAAAGAACCATGGAGGCAAGGTATTATAAGGTGGAAGGGGCCACGGAGACTTCCGCCATGTCCTCTGCGGAAGGGCAGGTACAGAATCTGAATTACCGGGCGACCTTTCCGCTGCTTTTGAACATTGCCGGGGAGCCGACCTATTTCGTGGCACTCAAGGACGGCGCAGGATTGGTGAAAAAGTATGCCATGATCAATATCCAGAAATACCAGTGGGTGGCGATCGGCGATACAGTCAAGGATTGTGAAAAAAATTACAGCGCGCTGCTGTCCACCAACGGTATTGTCAGCCAGCAGGCGGCAGATTTAAAACGTGTCACGGGGGTGGTTGAAGTGATTGCGCCGGTGGTGATAGAAGGGAATACCCATTACTATATTTGCCTGCAGGGAAATGAAAATATTTTCGATGCGGATTTGGGCGGGGAAGGCTTACAGGGCGTAATCCGCCTCAAGGCAGGGGATCGCGTTTCCCTCGACTATGAGGAGGGCTACGACCTCATGACCGTCCATGCGATCGGCAGACCCTGATGGCCGAAAATATAAAAATTGGTTGACAAAGTGGCTGGGTATGGCTAAAATAGTAGCATATTTAGGCTGTGTGCTGCACAGCGGTTATAGGAGCAACAGCGAGGAAGAGGAATGAGTAGGAGAGTGGCATGCTTTCAGAGAGCCGTCGGGTGGTGCAAGGCGGCAGGATGCTTCTCCGAACTGGCCTCGGAGCTTTCTCTGCCAACGCCATGGGCAAGTAGTGGAGGGCGGCCGCCCCGTTATCGGCGTTTGAGTGCACAAAGAGGGGAACCGTGAATCGTAACGAACCGGTATCAATCCGGTTAGCGGGGATGTCTTTGTGAAATAGAGTGGTACCGCGAAATGACAGACCCTTTCGTCTCTATGCTTGCAGAGCGAAAGGGTCTTTTTATGTCATGGGAAACGGAGGCAGCGTAAACCATTTCAAATCGCCACTGACAGGCGGATCTTTAGGAAAGAATGGACGATGGTGCAGGCATTCCCAAACAGGCAGGAGGAATCGGTTAAGATGGAAAGAGTGTATAACCCCAAAGAAATTGAAAGAAAGTGGCAGAAGATCTGGGAGGAAAACAAGGCTTTTGCCGCCACGCAGGATTATGCCAAGCCCAAATATTATGCGCTGGTGGAATTCCCGTATCCGTCCGGGCAGGGGCTTCATGTGGGACATCCCCGCCCGTACACGGCCCTTGACATTGTGGCGCGCAAGCGGAGGATGGAAGGATATAATGTGCTGTATCCCATGGGATGGGATGCTTTCGGCCTTCCCACGGAAAATTATGCGATCAAAAACCATATCCATCCCAAAATTGTGACGAAGAACAATGTGCAGCACTTTAAGGAACAGCTGCAGGCGCTTGGGTATTCGTTTGACTGGGACCGGGAGGTCAACACCACAGATCCGGACTACTATCACTGGACACAATGGATTTTTTTAAAACTGTTCAAGGCGGGGCTGGCCTATAAGGCGGAGATGCCAATCAACTGGTGCACCTCCTGCAAGGTGGGGCTGGCCAATGAGGAAGTGGTTAACGGCCATTGTGAGCGGTGCGGCGCGGAGGTGGTGCGCAGGGTCAAGAGCCAGTGGATGCTCAAAATCACGGAGTATGCGGATAAGCTTATCGACGGTCTTGACGGGGTGGATTATATTGAGCGTGTGAAGGTTTCCCAGAAAAACTGGATCGGACGTTCCCATGGCGCGGAGGTGGATTTTGCGGTCAAGGGAAAAGAGGAGAAGCTTCGGATTTACACGACCAGACCGGATACCCTGTTTGGGGTCACCTATATGGTCATTTCCCCGGAGCATCCGTATATTGAAAAATTTGCGGGCGAGATCCGCAATTTGGACGAGATCCGGGCGTATCAGGAGTTGGCGGCGAAGAAGTCCGATTTTGAGCGCTCCGAGCTTGCAAAGGAAAAGACGGGTGTCAAAATTGACGGCCTGACCGCCATCAATCCGGTCAACGGTCAGGAGATTCCGGTCTGGGTATCGGATTATGTGCTGATGAGTTACGGTACGGGGGCCATTATGGCGGTTCCCGCCCATGACGAGAGGGACTGGGAGTTTGCCAAGAAGTTTGGAATGCCCATTGTGCAGGTGGTGGAGAGCGCAAAGGGGCCGGTTGACGTAAATGAGGCTGCATTTACGGATGTGGCCACCGGAAAGCTTGTAAATTCCGGCTTTTTAAACGGCATGGAAGTGACACAAGCAAAACAAGCGATCACCGATTATCTGGTCAAAGAAGGGGTCGGCGTTGCAAAGACCAATTATAAGCTGCGGGACTGGGTGTTTTCCAGACAGCGTTATTGGGGAGAACCCATTCCGATTGTAAAATGTGAAAAGTGTGGTTATGTGCCGATACCGGAGGAACAGCTTCCGCTGGAACTGCCGGAGGTGGAAAGCTATATGCCTACCGATAACGGGGAATCCCCGCTGGCGGCCATGAGAAGCTGGGTGGAAACCACCTGTCCCTGCTGTGGGCAAAAAGCGGAGCGGGAAACGGATACCATGCCCCAGTGGGCGGGATCCTCGTGGTATTTTATCCGCTATATTGATCCGCACAACAAAGAGGCACTTGCAAGTCCGGAGGCGATGAAATATTGGCTTCCGGTGGACTGGTATAATGGGGGAATGGAGCATACCACCCTGCATCTTTTGTATTCCCGGTTCTGGCACCGCTTCCTGTATGATCAGGGGATTGTAAACTGTCCGGAGCCTTACCAAAAGAGAACCTCCCATGGCATGATTCTGGGGGAAAACGGGGAGAAAATGAGTAAATCCCGGGGCAATGTGGTAAACCCGGACGATATTGTGAACGATTTTGGCGCAGATACCCTCCGCACCTATGAGATGTTCATCGGCGCATTTGAACTGAGCGCGGCCTGGAGCCAGGAAGGGGTGAAAGGATGCCGCAGGTTTTTGGAACGCGTCTGGAAGCTGCAGGAACTTGTACAGGAGCAGGAGGGCTATTCCAAAGAACTGGAGACGAAAATGCACCAGACCATCAAAAAGGTTTCCGGTGATTATGAGAGTTTGAAATATAACACCGGAATCGCGGCCATGATGGCGCTGATCAATGATTTTTATAAGGCGGGACGTGTGACGAAAGGGGAATTTAAGACCCTGTTGATTTTGTTGAATCCCGTAGCGCCCCATATGACCGAGGAACTTTGGGAGATCATGGGGTACGAAGGCTATCTGTACCAGGCGAAATGGCCGGTATGGGAGGAGGAGAAAACCGTGGAGGCCGAGATCGAAATTGCGGTCCAGATTAACGGGAAGGTGCGTGCGACCGTGAAGCTTTCGGCCGGTGTGGACAAGGAAACGGCGATCGCTGCAGGGAAGGAAGCGGTGGCGGATAGGCTGACCGGTACGGTGGTGAAAGAGATTTATGTGCCCGGCAGGCTGGTCAATATCGTACAAAAATAGGGCAAAAAAGCAGGCGGCGTTTTTGGCGCGGCCTGCTTTTTTTGACAAACGGCGGGGCTTTTTAGGCTGAGGTTCATTTTTTTTGTGCCATCAGCCGCATGATCTGATTCATTTTATTGATTTCTTCCGGAGTGCTGTACTTTTTGATGGCGTCAATGATGGCATTCATTTCTTCCTGTGAAAAGGAAATGTTTTCGCTTCTGCTGCGCTGTGCAAGGGCCATCAAGAAGGGCAGGAGCTCTTTTTGGCTGAGGTTTTTACTTTCAAAAACGAGCTTTTGCAAAAAATCAAGTTTTTCTTTTGGGATGCCCTGCACGGATGGCTCCTGCATCCAAGAGGGAGAAGCGTTTTGATAGTCCATAGGAATCTGCCTCCGATATTTTTAGGTGCGGCACGTTAACGGTAACCATTAACTGCCAAGCGTTGTCTGGAACATTTCAAACATGGCCTGTTGTTCCGGGGAAAGCAGGCCTTTTAGCATGTCTAGGGGATTGGCTTGCGGACCTGTGGAATCTGTGGCTTTCTCCGAAGAGGCCATGTGATCCGCTTCGCCGTTGGGGACAGTCTGTCCGGAAGGGGGATCCTCCTGCGTCATTTGGGAAAACAGCTGCATCATTCCCATCATTTCCTCATACATTTCCATACTCTTTTTCATGTTGGCCAGCTGGTCAAACATGGCGCGCTCCGAGGGCGTACAGAAATTCTTGATCTGCTCAAAAATGGCCACGATGTCCGGCTGGCCTCCGGTTTTGTCCCGTGTGTCCAGAGTGTGCAGGACAGCGTATCGGGCAAAATAATCCATTGTATAGCGCAGTTCCATGAATTTGATTAATATGGCCAGCCTTTTCCTGCTTTGGATGTCAAAGTAAGGGAGAAGCACTTTCAGGATTTGTATATGGTTGTTGGTATAGAGCGTGTCAAAAGTGACAATCGCCTGGTTTTCGGTTTGCTCCATTTTTGTCGAACCTCCCTTTCCCTTTATGGATATGTGTACAAAAGGCGGTTTATGCTTGCAATTTACCCTCAGTGGCCAAAAGGCATTGCCCCATGACGGGACAATGCCTTTTGGCACATCAGGTTAGAGCGTGGCAGCGCGCCGGCTATGGCGCCTGCCGGTTTCATTAGGGACGGACGGTATTAGCAGCAGCCAAAGCCGTTGCCGCCACAGCACAGCAGAAGCAGGATCAGGATCAGGCAGCTGCACCCGTTATTGTCATTGCCGCAGCCACATCCGCAGCCGTTGCCGCCAAAGAAGCCGCCGTTGCCGCCGCACAAAAGCAAAAGGATGATGATCCAGATACAGCTATCGCCGCCAAAACCATTCCCGCAGCCGCAGCCACATCCGCATTCATTGGAACGATTGTTGTTGCATCCACAGTTTGTTGCCGATAAGTCACTCATTGTTTCGAGCCTCCAAATTGATGATTATGCTTTATGATATGTGGGGGTGGTTGTCTGTGTTTCCTGCTTTTGGGAATATTTTTTTGGATGTCCGCATTTATATGGCGGGAGGAACGGGGGGCCAAATTTTCCATATTTTAAAAGAAAAAAGGAATATTTTGCGATGAACCGCGTAAGAAGCGTAATCCATGCTACGTCCGCCGAGGTATTCCCCTATACGGGGGCAGGCGTGACAGCGGCAGTTTTGGACACCGGCTATGCCATGCATCCGGATTTGGGGGAAAGACTGGTGTGTTTTAAGGACTTTTGCGGCGGTTTGGCGCTGCCCTATGACGACTGCGGACACGGCACACATGTGGCAGGGTGCTTGTGCGGAAGCGGTGTGTGCTCCAGGGGGATCTATAGGGGAATTGCGCCGCATTGCCGTATTGTGTCCTGCAAGGTGCTGGATGAAAAAGGGGAAGGGTCGGCGGAAGATATGGCGGCAGGGATTCGTTATGTTCTGGAAACCCAAAAGCTGTATCAGACGAAAATCCTCAATATTTCCGTCGGCATTAATCATATAGAAGAAGAAAAGGGGCAAAAGCTTTTGCTGTCTTTGCTGGAGGAGGCCTTTTTTGCGGGAATTCTGGTGGTGGTTGCCGCCGGGAATAACGGCCCCCAAAGCGGAAGCCTTTCAAAGCTTGGGGAGAGTCCCCATGTGGTGTCGGTGGGATGCCATGACGGACAAAATTACCCGGACAGGAAAAATTCCTGTGAGGCTTATTCCGGAAGGGGAGCCACGGGGGCGGCGCTGCGCAAGCCGGACCTGGTAGCCCCGGGGACAAGGATTGTCTCCTGTAATGCGGATTTTAAAAAAAATTGGGCAGGGGGGATCCGGCGTCCGTATACCCAAAAGAGCGGTTCCTCCATGGCGGTTCCGCTGGTCAGCGGTACGGCAGCCCTCCTATGGGAAAAATATCCGTCTTATACAAATGTGGAGATTCGGGAAAAACTTTTAAGCAGTGCGGCAGATTTAAAGGAAGATCCCCAAAAGCAGGGGTGGGGAATGCTACACGTGGGCAGGGCGCTGCAGGGGAGTAATTGAAAACACGGAAATCAATTTTGTGGAAAGGTCAAGGCATGGACGGCTTTTAGGCGGCCGACAGGGGGTGGCCATGACAGGTTTGCAAGGCTTGCGTACGGGAAATACCGCCAAAATGCAGGCTGTCCCTAAACACAACAGGGCGCAAAAAACGCACTGCGTTTGTACGGTTTTGCGCCCTGTTGCAGGGACATCCTACATTTTGGGGAATTTCTCCGCCCGCAAACCGGCACCCTGTCATGACCACCCCCTTATCGGCCGCCTAAAAGCCGTCCATGCCTTGCCCCTCCCGCAATATTGGCTTCCGTGATTGAAAAAAACAAGGCACTTGACATAAAGTGTATAATCGTATACAATTATACAATAAAAAATGCTAAGGAGAGAATGTCATGGACACATTTACGTATCGCCCGGTATCAATGAATGACAAAAAAAACCTTCTGGAGATTGAGGAGCACATGTATATTTTGGATGATGTGCAAAAGCCCAATGTTTTCCGGAATATGTTTCCTTATTCGGAAGTTCCAAAGATTCCTTTCAATGACCGGATTGTGCCCCATGACATGCCGAAGGATATTTGGATAACGGACACTACATTCCGGGACGGGCAGCAGTCCCGGGCGCCCTATTCCACGGAACAGATTGTCACGATTTATGATTATCTGCACCGGCTGGGCGGGGAGAACGGGATGATCCGTGCCAGCGAGTTTTTTTTGTATAGCAAAAAGGACCGGGATGCGGTTTACAAATGCATGGAGAAGGGATACCAATTTCCCGAGGTGACAAGCTGGATACGGGCAAACAATGAGGATTTTAAGCTGGTAAAAGAGATCGGAATGAAGGAGACGGGCATTTTGGTGAGCTGCTCCGACTACCATATTTTCATGAAACTGAAAATGACAAGGCGGCAGGCGATGGAGCATTACCTGGGCGTGGTGCGTTCCTGTCTGGAGGAGGGAATCAGTCCCAGATGCCATTTGGAGGATATCACAAGGGCAGATATTTACGGGTATGTGGTTCCGTTCTGTCTGGAATTGATGAAGCTGATGAAGGAATATCAGATTCCGGTGAAGGTGCGCGCCTGCGACACCATGGGCTATGGGGTCAATTATCCGGGCGCGGTCATTCCAAGAAGCGTTCCCGGCATTATCTATGCGCTGCATACCCACGCAGGGGTTCCGCACGAGATGCTGGAGTGGCACGGGCACAATGATTTTTATAAGGCGGTGGTCAATTCCTCCACCGCTTGGCTGTATGGTTGCTGTGGGGTGAATACGTCCCTGTTTGGCATCGGGGAGCGCACGGGCAATACGCCGCTGGAAGCGATGGTGTTTGAATATGCGCAGCTTCGGGGAAGCCTAAACGGGATGGAGCCCCAGGTGATTACGGAACTGGCGCAATATTACGAAGAAGAAATCGGTTATCAGATTCCGCCCCGTACGCCCTTTGTGGGAAAGAACTTTAATGTGACAAGGGCGGGGATCCATGCCGACGGTTTGCTCAAAAATGAGGAGATCTATAATATTTTTGACACGGAAAAATTTTTGAACCGCCCGGTTTTATGTGCAGTATCCAATACCTCCGGTTTGGCCGGAATTGCCCATTGGATCAACACCTATTTTTCCCTGCCCAAGGAGAAAAAGCTGGATAAAAACTGTGCGTTGGTGCATGAGGTGAAAAAGTGGGTGGATGAAGAATATGCGGGCGGCCGTGTGACGGTACTGACGGACGAGGAGTTGTTACAAGTGATCCGTCAGGCCGAAGAAAAGCTGGGAACAAATGTAGTGTGAAAGTGCCAAAACCTGCAGGCAGGAACCCCACTTTCATGTATGGTGGCGGGCCAAAGAGCGGCATGCCGGTTTAGTGTCAACGTTCCAAGAGGGTAAGAAGACATGGGGCAGCATGAGTGGAAGGAGGAGGCGGCAAAACGGTATTCCCTGCGGGAAAAGATTTTCCACCGTCTCCGGGAAGACATTTTAAGCGGAAAATATGAAGATAAAGAAGAATTGCGGGAGGTTGCCATCGGGGAAGAGATGGGGGTTTCCCGGACACCGGTGCGGGAGGCGTTAAGGCAGCTGGAGTTGGAGGGATTGGTGACGGTGATTCCCAACAGGGGGGCCTTTGTATCCGGGATTACCCCAAAGGATATGCAGGACATTTATGCGATGCGCGCCCTGCTGGAAGGACTGTGCGCCAGATGGGCGATACAGCACATTGATACAAAGCAGATGGAAGCATTGGAAGAGACCATTGTCCTTTCCGAATTCCATGCCAGTAAAAACCATGCGCAGCAGCTGACGGAACTGGACAGTGCGTTTCATGAGATCCTCTATGAATCCTGCGGCTCCAAGATGCTAGAGCATCAGCTAAAGGATTACCATGCCTATGTCAGGCGGGCGCGCAGGCGGATGCTTGCTGAGAATGCCCGTGGCATGGAGGCGGTGGGGGAACACCGCCGGATCATGGAAGCCATACAGGAGAAAAATGCGGATCTGGCGGAAGAACTTGCGACCTTGCATATACACAATGCTTATGCTAATATGGTAAAGAACGGAATTTTGTAAAAGGAAAAGGAGGACAGCCATGGAGAAAATGCAGATGAGGACACCGCTGGTGGAGATGGACGGCGACGAGATGACCCGGATTCTCTGGCAGATGATCAAGGAGGAATTGTTGCTTCCTTTTATGGACTTAAAGACGGAATATTATGATTTGGGACTTGCCAGCCGCAATGAGACTGACGATCAGGTGACGGTGGATGCTGCCAATGCGACGCTGCGTCTGGGCGTTGCGGTCAAATGTGCGACCATCACCCCCAATGCGGCGAGGGTGGAAGAGTACGGTTTAAAGGAAATGTGGAAAAGTCCCAACGGTACGATCCGCGCGATGCTGGACGGGACGGTTTTTCGGACCCCGATTTTGGTCAAGGGCATCGAGCCCTGCGTGCGCAATTGGGAAAAACCCATTACCCTCGCCCGTCATGCCTATGGCGACGTGTACAAAAATGCGGAAATGAAAGTGCCCGGGGCCGGTAAGGCAGAACTTTTGTTTACGGCCAGTGACGGCACGCAGATGCGGGAAGTGATCCATACCTTTGACGGGCCGGGCATTTTGCAGGGCATGCACAATACGGAAAGCTCCATCGCCAGCTTTGCAAAATCATGCTTCAATTACGCCGTGGATACCAGACAGGATTTGTGGTTTGCCACCAAGGATACCATTTCCAAAAAATATGACCATACTTTTAAGGATATTTTTCAGGAAATCTATGATACTTCCTATAAGGAAACATTTGAAAAACTGGGGATCACCTATTTTTACACCCTGATTGACGATGCGGTGGCGCGGGTGATGAAGGCAAAGGGCGGATTTATCTGGGCGTGCAAGAACTATGACGGCGATGTGATGAGCGACATGGTCAGTTCAGCGTTCGGTTCCCTTGCGATGATGACTTCCGTGCTGGTTTCCCCTTCCGGCGTCTATGAGTATGAGGCGGCGCACGGAACCGTGCAGCGGCACTATTATAAGCATTTAAAGGGGGAAGAAACCTCCACCAATTCCGTTGCCACCATATTTGCATGGACGGGCGCCCTGCGCAAGCGAGGGGAACTGGACGGGATCGCAGGGTTGGTTGCGTTTGCGGACAAGTTGGAAGCGGCGACCATTCAAACCATTGAGAGCGGGCGCATGACCAAGGATTTGGCGCAGATCACTTCGCTTAAGAAAGTGACAGTGTTAAACAGCCAGGACTTTATCCGGGAAATCCGCAGGACGCTGGAAGCGATGTAAGAGGAGAAAATACTTTGATTGATAAATTTTTAAAAAGCAGGCTCGGTCAGCAGATCATGAAGTTTGGCGCGGTAGGATTTTTGTGCTTCTTTATCGAATACGCGCTTTTGATCCTGTTAAAGGAGCGGCTTGCCCTCTCCGTGATATTGGCCAACACAACGGCATTTACCGTATCTGCGGTAGTCAATTATATTTTAAGCATTGCTTTCGTGTTCGACACGGACGAAAAGGCGGACAAGAAAAAACAGTTTGCCGTTTTCTTCCTGCTCGCCGTGGGAGGCTGTATCATCAACAATCTGGTACTGAAGCTTGGAACCATGGTTCTGGATCCCTTTTGGGGCAGGTCCTATATCCTTGTTAAGCCTTTTGCCACCGGTGTCGTGATGGTGTATAACTTCATCACCAGAAAAATCTGCATCGAAAAGAAACCGGCTCCGGATCCGGAGCCGTAAAAGATACCCCTATATGCTTTCGGTTAAAATTTCCCATTCTTCCAGAAGGGATATAAGTTCCCGGGAGACGGTTTCCTTTTGGGCGGCCAGATCCTGCAGGGCGGCGGCATCGGTGGCGGTGGAAGGATCCGTCATTTGGGCATCCAATTCTTTGTCCTGCTTTTCCAACAAGGCGATGCGCTCTTCACAGCGTTTTAAGGCGTTTTCCTTTTTACGGCGGGCGGCCTCCCGTTCCTTTTGTTCCTGCCAGGAAAGCTTGGAACCGGAAGGAGGGATGGGGGCAGCCTGCAAAAGGGCAGCCGCTGCAGGCGTATTCTGCGCCTTTTTTTCCAAATAGTAGTCATAGTTTCCCAGATAGGAGACAAAGTCCTGTCCGGTAAGTTCCAGAATACGGTGTGCCGTCCGGTTGATGAAATAGCGGTCATGGGACACATAAAGGACGGTTCCCGCATAGCTGTTTAGGGCGTCCTCCAGAATTTCCCGGGAGGCCACGTCCAGATGATTGGTCGGCTCGTCCAGAATGAGGAAATTGGATTCCGAGAGCATCAGCTTGGCCAAAGAGAGCCGTCCCCGCTCCCCGCCGGAGAGGTCTTGTATCCGCTTAAACACATCGTCCCCGGTGAAAAGGAAGGCGGCAAGGGTATTGCGGATCTGTGTATTGTCC
>CARDPF010000044.1 GCA_948960675.1 uncultured Eisenbergiella sp. | reverse complement strand
AGTTATTTCTGAAACCTGCCATGTTTAACTTGTACTATTTATATTCTAACACCAAGGCGTGTGCGTGCAGTATTAAGATGTGTAAATAAATTCCACCTGTGCGGCTGCGGTTTTTGGCAGGCCCGGCCGCACAGGTGGGATTATTGGGAAGCAGTACTGAGATTTATAGTGTATTTCCGAAAACTTCCGTGAGCAGCTTATTTCTATACGCCTTATCTTCTGTCGCTTTTCTTGCATCCTTGGTCCGGCCATTGCCCAACAGATACCTCATCAAAGAAAGGATGGTATCTTCTCCCTGAATAATTCCTTTTTGAATCCCCCTGTTCTCCACACAATCTAATACTTCACACATAGTCATCGTTCTCCTTTCCATATTTGTCAGTATGTGGCAAAGGCAAGAATACAATGTCCGCAAAACCTTTTCCAAGATGCATATTGTATGCCCTAACCCGGATAAACCGGAAAAGTTTTTTTGCATTTCCTCCACGTTTCAAGTACAATAAAGAAAACATTGGAGGATGTATTCATGTTACTTATGGATAAATACGCTGACAAGATTTATGGTACGATCACTTGCTATGACCGTATGATCATCCAGGGATATATCCCCGGATGGAGCCATGCCGAAGGCATGACCGGCTACCTGAATGCCAACAACATCCGTATTTTTGATTTTTCAAATTTCTCCCAGCCCCTTACAGAACAGGTTCGTACAAACGCCCAGCGTATTGCAGATGAAAATGGCATTGAAATTGAGTTCATCCGTAAACTGCGTGCTTTCCGCAAGGATGACCGGATTCAGGAAATCATCCAGAAAACCGGAAAGACCGAAGGGCTGGTCCACATCTTTTCTGCCATGGAACAGTGCAATACTTATAAGCCATGGCATGACAAGGCGACATAATAATCCTTTTCCACTACCGCAATACTCAAATTCATCCGGGCAGCAGTGTTTATAACCACCTCACGGAACAACTCCCTGTCCTCATGCAAATACATTTTCCAACCTCATTTCATAAATAGCTTTATATACCTTCAACGGTACCTGCGCAGCCCCCATCTTGTTTGCCAATATGTGCCCTGCATAATACCCCATAATGCGTCCCATCCTGGAAATATATTTATATCTGGCCACAACGTCTGGCGCAAGAGCCACCGCCCCCTCCAATCTGGACATTTGGGGAAGGTAATAAATCCCCTGGTCATACCGGGCTACCTCACCTGCTTCAGTCAGTTTCTTAATCCTTTGCCTGATGTTTGCATCTTATGTTTTTTACCCTCTCCTGTCAACAGATATTTTCCCAAATGCCATAGAGAAACTCCCGGTAAACCTCACCGGGAGTTCTCTCCAAAATCATTATAATCACTTGCCTGTCCCGCCAGCGGCATCTCCGTCATGCGCAGGTTGGTGCACCCATAGGGCTGGAGATAAACAGTCTCCGGTTTCCCCTGCGGAATCATGGAATCTGGTACAGGGGAACAGATTCCGTCTTTCTCCTTCCATGGGATACGCACCATTTCCGTTTTTAACCTGACAGGCACCTCTTCCGTGGAAAAGGGATAGGGTCCAATCTTTCCGGGCACAAGTTCAAAGGTTTCCGAAAAAATGCGTAATTCCACGCCGATTCCGCCCTAATCACATAGTCACAATAGGGGAACTTCCGCTCCACGCCGTCCTTTTCATATTCTACCCGCTGCACACTTGCCTTGACAGGAAGGGCGTAGACCAGCGGCCCGCGCACCACCACTTTCAATCCGTTTGGCCTATCTACAAGCTCTGTCCGGAATCCCAGTTTTACTTTTATGGCAGCCGTACTTTCCCATTTCCTTTTCAGGGCGTAATAAGTCCCCGGCCTGGACACTTCCCCGTCCACCCGGGCCGAACACGCAAATCCCGGAAAGGATATTCCGACAAAACCTTTACCCTGACAGGAACGCCCTGTAACACGGTCTCTGCCGAGGACGGGGCCAGCGTCTGGACAGCCAGCCCCCCATCACTTTCCATTATGGCGGCAAAGGCAAACTTCGGCCAGGCCTGGTTAAAGTTTGCCGTACAGCCGCCGAAATTAGGCTCCAGCCCAAAAATATTGGCCTCCCCGGAATTGGAGTTAAATGGAACAGAATGTTCCGGTATGGACCCGGCATAAATCTGATTGGCTATCTGCACATACTGATGGCACCACATGTCAGCCGTGGCGGTAGCCGGCATGGCATTAAACGCTTCCCTCTCCAGCAAAATCCCCAAAAAAGCAGTCTCCCCCTGCGGCAAGGAGCACCTCACAGGAATACATGGCTTCCGCCACACTGCAACACTCACTCCCCTGGATGGGGCTGTCACCGGAAAGGCATTCATCCCCGTAAAATGCCCGGTGTCCGTACTGTTATAACGGGTGATTTTCCGGTACATCTGGCGGGCAAACGCATTGGGGTCTTCCCCGGTCACATAAGACATCAGCGCCCGGCTCTTAAGGCCATGGCGGTATTGACCACATGGTTGATCTGCGTCCAATACCGGGAAGCGTGCGGTTTCCTGAAATCAAACCGTCCATACAACTTCACATAATCAATCTCCTCCGCTTCCAAAAGCGTGGCCATTTCCAGTATCCACTCCTCCGGCCTTCTCTCATAAAGCCACAGAAGGGGGATCTGGCATTCATACCACCTGGCAGCCCCCCAATTAAAGAGGGTGTTCACCGCTATATGCCTCATCAATTGGCGCATCATACGATATACCGCATCCTCAATCCTTGCATCCCCGGTACAGCCATGGTAAAGCACCAGCACTTTGCCAATCAGGAACGCCGCCCACACATCGTACCTGTTCCTCTCCTCTTTCGCGCATGGCAAATCCACCCGTCCGGCTCCTGCTTTTCCAAAATGGCATCCACATATTTTTTTGCTCTTCCCTTGAAATCCTCATCATCCAGCAGAAAAGCCAGCGGGATGAAACCGTCCAGCCCGTAGGGGACTCTCTCCCAGCCTTCTTTATCTCCGCCAATCCATTTGCTCTCTTTTACGTCCGGCCAGACAAGGTCAAGCTGGCCGGACAGACCCTCTGCCTGAATCTGCATCTGCCTGGCCAGCCAGCCTCCAGGACGGACCTGCCGGGGGCTTAACCCCCGGTATTTTCCTTTGCCCCGCATCTACCTACCCGCCTGTGCGTTCAGGTCATCCAAAAACGGCTCCCAGATGCCCCTGTTCTCTTCCCTATAATTTGCAATGGCACTCTCCACGTCTTCCCCATTGCATACAATCTGCAGCACCAGGTTCTTCAGGTTGATTGCACCGTAATATGCCGTCTTCAGCTCCCCGCTGTATGTCATATACCCCTGTGGAAGGGGAAACACCGTGCCGCTTGCCCGCAGCCTGTACAATTCCTTGCAGCGCTCTATCATCGGCATGTTCTCCGGTGGGGTCATCCTGCCACTTGCGACCAGGTCGTCCGCACACCACCCCAGCATGAAATAAGCAAGGCCACCTGAATAAAACTGTTCTCCTGTAATTGTTTCCACAGTCCCGTCATCATTATAATTCCAGTCGCTTCCCTCTACACCAATGTGGGTGATTACGCTCCCCTCCTCCGTGCAGGCCCAGTCCACGATATCCAAAATCCGCTCCATAGCTGCCTCATCGGTGCTTGGGGAAAACACTGTGCACAGCCAGTAATTGCCAACCTCATTTGCAAAAATATTCCCATTGTCATCGGTCACGCACACCACGGCCACCTTCCCGAACCCAGACCCTTCCTCATAACCTTCCATCTTCGTCACATCCTGAATGTTGCCCGGGTCCGCCGCATTGTACATACAAGGAACTTGCCCACTGAAAAACAACTCCTCCTGGTACTCGTTGGTCGTATCATTGTAAAAATCCGTGTCCAACAACCCTTCCTGATACCACTTCTGCACTTCCGAAACCATAGCCGGATAATTTTCATGATTTGGCAGCCATCCATAGCTATCACCATCAAGATAAAAGTCGTCATCCGGAACTCCAAAAACCCGCCGGAACATAAGCAATATCTCATTATTGGGTCCGCCAAGCACAGGGGTCTCAACCAGCCCCGCCGCCTTCACCTTCTGCAGATATTCTTTCAGTTCACTGATTGTAATCGTACCGTCCTCACAAAGCCCTTCCATCCCCACCTGATCCGCCAGGTCCGTGCGCATATAAAGCGAGGTATGTGCGGTTGCCACCCCCACATCCGTCAGCATCCCATAGACAGAATGTAAAAAACCGTACGTCCTTCCGTCCACCTCCAGGGATTCCAGATAGCCGCTCTTTTCCACCATATTGCCAAGGTTCGGCCAGCGCTCCTTCCAGTCTTCCGGAAGCGGGGCAAACAGCCCTTGGTCCACATACTCATAATAGGTTGACCAGTCAAAATTCAGCCACATGTTCATGTCCGCAAGTTCCCCACTGGTAGCTTCGATTGCAAACCGCTCCTTTGCGCCGTCAACGCCATTGGGGAGCACTTCAAATTCCACATTGAACTTGTTCCGGATACACTGACCTACCGCCGAGGACCCATAGTCCACCCCAGCCTCCGTGTTAACGCCCGTCATCGTAAAGGAAACCGTTTCGGCATACCTGTCCGTTTCCCCTGCACCGTCTGCCTCTTCCGGAACGGCTTCCCCGTTGTCTCCTTCCGTCTGTATGGGGCTTGTACTCCCTGTCCCATCGCCCCCGTCCGATGCCGTGCCACCACACCCGGCCAAAAGGGAAACGGCCATCATACTGCCCAAAAATAACGCAACCAATTTCTTTCTCATCTTTTTCCTCCTTTTTTCCTGTCTGTGTTTTGTATCGCAACCCTGTTCTCCAGGAATCGAAACCTTATTTTTATGCCTTTACCGCCCCCAAAAGAATCCCTTTGGTAAAGTATTTCTGCAAAAACGGGTAGACCAGCATGATTGGGAGCATAACGACAAACACGGACGCCATTTTTATGCCCTGGGCAAACCGCTGCTGCTGTGCCGCCATGCTCGTTCCCACCACATCATTTAAGATTGTATCATTTACAATATTGCGTAAAAACAGCTGTAGGACATTTTTGTCCCCCTTGGTCAGCATCAGCATGGGCCAATACCAGCTATTCCAATACCCCACCAGGCTAAACAGCGTAAAGGTGGCAATCAGTGGCTTTTGCAGGGGAAGCATGACCTTCCCGAAGATCACCAGGTCGTTTGCCCCATCAATCATCGCCGCCTCCTGCAGTTCCATGGGAGTCCCCTCAAACCCGTTCTTCATGATAATGATATTATAGACCGATACCAGGCTGACAATCACCACCCCCGCATAGGTGTTCAAAAGCCCCAGGTTCCGGTAAAGCAGGTAAGTGGGCACCAGCCCCCCGCCAAAAAACATGGTGAACACCATGACCCGGAACAAAAACTTCTTTCCCGGGAACTGCCTGGAAAAGGCATATGCCCCCAGGACGGAAACCGCCATCCCTGCCGCAGTCCCGAAAACCGTGGTGGTAAGGGTTCCCTTATAAGCCAAAAGCAGGGCGTCCCCCTTCGCAAACATTTCCTTATAATTATCCAGGGTAAATTCCATGGGGACCAGGGAAGCCGGGTACAGGCTGTACGCCCTTGCGGTCTCCAGCGAAATCACCACCGCGTTCCAGAACGGAATCAGGATAACCACGGCAAATACCAGCAAAAGAGCCGTTGCCAGGATCTGGACACCATCCCATTTTTTTCTGTGCTTATTTACAGTTTTCATAACATCCCTCCCTAGCTGAACATCTTATCACCGGTAAGCTTGTACACTACCTGGTTCGCCCCCAGCAGCATGAACAGGTTAATCACCGCCGTAAACATCCCCACCGCCGTGGTAAAGCCGTAATCGGGCACCGACCGGAAGGTAAGGTCATACACATAAATGTCCAGGATCCGGGCACTGCCCTCCACCATGGCATTGTTCAGGTTGAAAATCTGGTCAAATCCCGCGCTCATGATCCCCCCTACTGCCAGGATGAACATGATTGCAACAGTGCCCCGAATGCCCGGAAGCGTGATGTGCCAGATCCGCTTAAGCCTGGAAGCCCCGTCGCATTCCGCCGCCTCATAGAGGGTCGGGTCTATTCCCGCAATGGCCGCCATATAGATGATGGCGGACCACCCCATCTCTTTCCAGTTTGCTGTGGCGTACAAAAGAGGGCGGAATAAAGACTCATTGCCCAGGAAATTGACCGTCCCAATCCCTACCCCTGAAAGCAGCTCATTTATAACACCGCCGCTCCCCAAAAAATTACGCAGGATGCTGGCAACCACTACCCAGGAGAGGAAATGGGGGAAAGTCAACACCGTCTGCACCGCTTTCTTGCCCCGTTTCCCCGGCATCTCCGAAAGAAGAATTGCCACGATAATCCCCATGGGGAACTCAAAGGCCAAACGCCCCACGCTGATCCGGAGCGTATTGGCGATGGCTTTTACCGCCACAGGGGTGATGAAAATCCGTTTAAAGTTGGAAAGCCCCACCCATTCACTCCCTAATATGCCCAGCCTTGCACTGTACTTCTTAAACGCAAGGACAATCCCGTACATAGGCCCATACTGGAAAATCACCAGCCATACAAAAAGCGGCAGAAGGCAGAGGTACAAATACCGCGCTTTCCAGATTTCCTGCGTCAAACTTCCTTTTTTCTTCATGCGTTTCCCCTTTCCTGCCGCAAACCGGCCTGCAGTCAAATCCTGTTTTCATTATACCTGCGTTCCCCCGCCGCAGATACCTAACAAAATTATAATTTCCAGCACTATCTTTTCCTCTTTTGCATTTTCATTTATTTTTGTTTTTGTTTCCCCTATAATGGTAATAATTAGAATGACACTGTTGTTATCAGGAGGATATATTATGTTCAGGCTGCTGATTGTGGACGATGAATACCGGACCAGGAAGGGGCTTTCTTCCCTCGTGGAAAAAAGCGCCCTCCCTATAAAGATTGCGGGGGCAGCACCCAACGGTTTAGAGGGTCTTGCCCTTGCCAAATCCCTGCTCCCTGACATCATCCTGACGGATGTCCGCATGCCCCGGATGGACGGGATCCGGCTGTCGGAAGAAGTGCGGAAGCTCCATCCCGGCTGTCAGATTATTTTCATCAGCGGCTACGCCGACAAGGAATACTTAAAATCCGCCATCTCCTTAAAAGCGGTCAGCTATGTGGAAAAACCCATCGAAGAACATGAACTTTTAGATGCCCTAAAACACGCAATCCAAAACATAGAGGAAAACCGCCAAAAGTCCGACATAATCAGGCAAAACAAGCTCCTGCAAAAGCAGCAGCAGGACACGCTGCGCACAAACGCCGCGCTGGCGTTCACCCTGCCCGCCGCCGACCAATCGCATATGGACAATCTTGCCGCACTTTATCCCGGCTTTTGGGGGCATCCCCATTACCGCACCCTGATTTTGCAGCTTGCCTATAAAGATGACCTGACAAACCATGCCCAATATGTTTTCCCGAAACTTAACAACATCCTTGCCAGATACTGCGGTGCATATCTGTTTGCCCAGAAGAAACCCGATATCTTTATCCTGCACCTATGCGGCCAAAAACCGGGCCAGACAGATGCCGGCCAAACCCCGCTGCGCCAGGTTTACGAGGAGATGCTGGAAGCCGTCTCGCCATTTGCAGACCTCTTTGTGGCAGTGGGCAGTTCCGTGCCCGAGCCGGAACAGCTTTATGATTCCTATGTCAATGCCGTGGTCTGCCTGAAAAAACTCTTTTTTACCGGCTACAACCACATCTGCTTCTTTAAAGACGCAGACAGCCCCATGGGGATTCCCTTCTGCCCCGGGAAGGCATTGTACCCGGACTTTACCCGGGCTTTGAAGGACGGCGACCGTCAGAAGGCCGATGACCTTATCACCCGGCTGTTCCGGGAACTACGGCAAACAGCTTGTAACTATGAAGCAGGCAGCGTCAAAAACGTTTACTGCCAGCTGCTGATGGGGCTGGATTCCGTATGCCGAGAGCGGGGTTTGTCCGATATCCTTCCCTATGACGGGGATTTCATCTGGGAAAGCATATCCCGGAGCAATACCGTCTTTGCCCTGCATTCCTGCCTGACGGACAGGCTTTCCCTGTATTTTGACGCACTTGCGGACCGGGAAGGGGTCTCCCTGCTGTCCTACCGCATCCGGCAGTATGTGGAAACCCATTTCCGGGAGCCGGGCCTTTCCATCAACCAGATGGCAGCAGACCTGCACTTTACACCGGCCTACCTGTGCCAGATTTTCAAAAACGAGACCGGCATCACAATCAACACCTACATCAACATGTTCCGTGTTGGGAAGGCCAAGGATTTACTGCTGCGGGAAAACGCAAAATTATATGAGATTTCTTCCTGTGTAGGGTACAATGACCCCAACTATTTCTCCAGGCTGTTTAAAAAGCAAGTGGGGATAACGCCATCGGAATACCGGGAAAGGCATGCCTTATGAAAAAATGGTTGCGCAATCTATACATGATATTTCTGTACCGGATGCAGCTTTCTACAAAGCTTCTGCTTTCCTATGCCGTTTTGATCATCATCCCTCTTTTGTCCCTCACCCTCCTGTCCTATTCCCATGTATCCGGGACGCTGATCCGCCAGTTCCGGCATTCCATGGACTTATCCCTGCAGCAGACCGGCACCTACCTTGACAGGATCCTTTGCGACATCATCAACGCCACACAGCAGGCCGCCTACCACAACACCCTGACCGACCTCTACCGCAAAAACGCGCCATCCAACCAGCTGCTTGCGCTGCATCAGGATTATAGGACGGCTTACGACCTGCTTAACGGGATCTTTTCCTCCGATGACTTCTACTCCGCGGAAATATTTACCACCGGGAAATTTGTCTTTGCCAAAAGCAAGGGCTTAGAAGGGCTCTCCTTTATCAGCTTAGACTGTGACCAGGGCCGGATGCTGGACGAATCCCTGCAAAGCTTCTACGGGGATGTCTTGTGGTTCCCACCCCACACCATAGAAGACCCTGTCCTGCACAGGGAAACCACCGTGATCACCGGGGCACGGTACATGAAAGAGACCTCCATTTATAAAAACATCGGCATTATTACCGTGAACATCCCCCAGGAGCTGTTTAACACCATTGTCGGCCGCGCTTCCACCCTGCCTGGAAGCATTTCCCTGCTACTGGATAACGGCGGGAACGCCATAGCCATTTCCGATGAGTCATTGTTCCGGGATTATGGCCTGTCGGTAGGCCTTCTCCACGAGTGCATCGCATCCGGCCAACATATGGTCCAGGCCGGCGGCGATACCATGCTGCTGGGCTATACCCCTGTCGGCAGCTCAGGCTGGACTTTGATATCCCTTAACCCCTACGAAAAGATTCTTGAAACCGGCACTGACACCAGAAACAATATGCTGCTTATCATGCTGCTGGTCAGCATTTTGTTCCTTCTAACGGCCCTGTTCATCTCCCGGCTGCTCACCATGAGAGTCCGTTTCCTTGCCGCCAGGATGCGTGAGGTTCGGTTTGACAACTATTCCCCCATCCCGGCCCCTGCCGGGACCGATGAGGTCAGCGACCTGACCAACAGCTACAACTACATGCTTGACAAAATCAACGCCTACGCCAAATCCCAGTACCAGCTGGGCCTTGCCCTGAAAAATTCTGAATTAAAGGCCCTGCAGGCACAGATTAACCCACATTTCCTGTACAATACGCTGGACCTGCTCCACTGGCTGGCGTTGGACTATGAAGCTAACGAAATCTCCGAGATTATATCCCTGCTGTCTAAGTTTTACAAACTCAGCCTGAACAAGGGGCGGGACATGATTTCTCTCCGGGATGCCCTGTTGCACGTGGAAGTGTATGTAAAACTGCAGAATTTCCGTTTTGAACACCCCATAGGCCTAAAGCTGCAGATACCGGATAATATCCGGGGATGCAGCATCTTAAACCTGATCCTCCAACCAATCGTGGAGAATGCAATTCTCCACGGAATCCTGGAAAAGGAGAGCCAAACCGGGACCGTCACCATTACAGGCTCCGTATCGGAAAACACCCTTTATCTTGCAATTATCGATGATGGCATAGGCATGACGCAGGAACAGCTTGCGGCACTCAGTCTCCCCCCTCCCGATAAGCCAGCTTCCACAGGATATGGAATCTGGAATATCATGGAACGCATAAGGCTCTATTATGGGGCAAAATACAGCCTGACCTACCAGAGCTGCCCCGGAGAAGGCACAACTGCCTACCTTACGATTCCCTGCCTGGAAATGAAGGAAGATTCCCCACAAGATTTCTCCTGAGGAATGGCAGCCATGCCGGTTAAATCATCTTTTAACAGTTGTGAAAAATCAGGGAAACATGGATAGTAAAATTATGGAGACATGGATATGAAGCCAAAGACCGGTATCGGATACCAAAGCTATGCGGAAATGATGGAAAAAATATTTTTTATATAGACAAACCCCTGTTCCTCAGGGATTGGCGGGAATATGCGGACAAAGTTACCCTGGCCACCCGTCCCCGCAGGTTTGGGAAAACCCTCAACATGAGCACCGTGGAATATTTCTTTTCCATCAAATATGCCAACCGGGGAACATATTTGATGGGAAAGCCATCTGGGAAGGGAAATCCCCGGATGGCGGTTATGCATATCGGAAGCTGCAGGGGAAATATCCTGTCATATTCATGGGCTTTGCGGACGTCAAACCGACAAACAGCGCCGGTATGGCCGCGCTGGAAGAAATGAAGGCCATCGTGAAGCAGATCATCGCCAACGAGTATAAGAAATATAAAGAAATCATGGCGTCCAATCTGTTTAGCGATGACGACAGGGCGCACTTTGCATCCGTCAACAGGGATATGGACGACCTCACCGCATCCATGTCCATCATGATGCTTTGTTCCTATCTCGAAAAAATATTATGGTCAAAAAGCAATCATCCTTCTTGACGAATACTACGATACCTACCAGGCAAACACAAGCTCCAACGCCCTTGTAAGCACCCTGATGAAAACAGGGTCCGCCGCCATGAAACAGGTCGTGGAAAGTCACAAATATCCGGAAAACCCTATTTCCAAATGCGGGCCCACCAGAATCCCTGTCTTAGTAAGCTGATATTCATAAGCCCAATTTTCCCCCACAGTCCTCCATGCATCCGGACCACACCAAAAAATATTTTCATTACAATTGTGCAGTTGGCCAAACGTATTTTTCCTGTTTCCAAAAGCCTTTAATTCTAAAAGGTGGCTGCCTTTTTTGACCTGCGGGAAACAAACGCGGTATGGACTCAAAAAATACTCCTGTCTTTATTCAGCAACACTCCATAGCGCTTCAGCAATTGCCTGGAATCGTTGCGGATCACATTTGCCGCGGAGATTGATGTTCCTCTTTCTTCCGGGAAACCGTCCCCCGCCGGTTCCGGGGAAAATACCAGATAGCGTTCCCTGTACTCCGGGTGGATGGTCACCAGGCCGCCCCCGAATCCGGAAGGCCAGCGGTCTTCATCATATAACCAGGTCAGCATATTTTTTTCTGCAAACTGCTCATGTGCATAGGAGACCAAATCCAGGAATTCTTCACTCATATAAGGAATATCCATCCCTGTACGGCAGTGGATATGGGCGCCGCCCATTCCCATCTGGCGCAGGACCTGCGCCTGTTCTTCAATCTGTTTTCTGGTCACACGGCAGTTCCATGCCCAAAACGGCGTACCCCGGTATTCACTGGACGGATTTTGGAACAATTCTTCATCAAGCTGCTTTTCTTCCTTTCTCGGATATAACATTTCATTCACCCTTCTTATTTCCATTCTTTGCCGCAGTGCGGCAGCGCACCCCTGCATTGGGCCGAACACGGCACACACCGGATGATGGCCAGACTATTCATCCCAAAATTTTTCTTCCATGAGTTTGTCCAAAAGCTCTGCAAACAGCGTGTTAGCCCATGCAAACCAGGACCGCGTATACTGCTCCGGCATAGATGGGTGGAATGATTCATGCATATAGTAGGTTCCCGCATGGGTCCTGGCCAACATACCCAGGCAGTCCAATATTTCCTCCCTGCTGCCGGAAGTCAGTGCCTGCATCACAATGCCGATATGCCACACATACCCTTGCGGCGTATGGGGGCTCCCCATCCCCTTTGCAAGGCTCCCTTCATAATAATAAGGATTATCCGGGGATAAAAGAAACCTTCTGGTATTCTGGTACAGTTCATCCTCCCGGCTGCAAAACCCCAGATACGGCATAGCCAAAAGGCTGGGGGAATTGGCATCATCCATCAGGTTGTAATTTCCGAAACCATCTGTCTCATATGCATAGATTTTGCCATACTTGGGATGCTCCACAATCCCATAGGCCATAATCCCATCCAGGATTTCCTCCGCCAGCACATGGCATTGTGTGGCCAGTTCCTCATCCCCATAGCACTCTTTACAAATCTGCTCCCCATACCCAAGGGCAACCACCGCCATCATATTAGAAGGGATCAGGTACCCAAACTCACAGCAATCATCGGACGGGCGGAAACCTGACCATGTCATGCCCGTCATATTCACCGGCCGCCCCTTTCCCCTGCATGGCAGGGTATCCGACTTCACACAACCATACCGCCGGAAAAAGTATTCCGAATTCCCATGTTCCTGTTCCGTGGTAAAAGTCTCCACGACATGCTTTATCATTTCGTGCCAGGTGGGCGTAAAAATCCGATTGATCCCGGCAGCCTTCCAATAGGCATATCCCAGGTAAAGAGGTGCGCACAGCGAATCCACCTCGTACTTCCGTTCCCATACATGGTCATTCAGCTTCGTCTCATCCTGATGCCCCAAACCGCTTGCACTCTCATTGAAAGCATTGGCATACGGGTCAATACATACTAATTCCGCCTGCTTTTCAATAATGCCCTCCAATATTTTTTGCAATTCCGGCTCCTCTTTTGCATATTTCACATAAGGCCTAACCTGCGCCGCGGAATCGCGTAGCCACATTGCCGGAATATCACCAGTGATGACAAAATATGAACCATCTTCCAGCGCCGCTGCCCTTTCCTTCAAAATATTGGGAATTTTCATCTCCTTACTCCTTTCCGTTGTATCTCATTTCCCACAGGCACCAGCCAAGCGGCTGCCCGCCAGCATGTTTTACTGCTGCTTTTCCCGTTTTTCAGCCCCCCTCAAAAGGAGCGGCATAAAAATTCCGCCTTGTACGGTACGGTTCTGGAACCCATGCTTTTGGGCGCTTTTTGTCTCATACCAGTCAGAAAAAGGCGCCCTGTCAGGGCTTTTCTCCAAAAATTCTAAAATACCCCGGGCAAACATCTCCACATTATCCCCACTCTCATCTAACGCTGCCGCCCACATCATCCAGTCACTTTTCGTATAGTCTGCCCTTGAATCTAACGGCACGCCATAGCAATTACATTTTCCCCTGTAATATTCTGATTCTTCCAAGTAAAACACGTCATCCCAAAGACCGGACCCAAAGACCAGGTCCCACACAGCGTTATACTTCAGGCTCCAGCCTTCTTCTTTTCCGTCAAAAGTCAGCTTGGTATGCCCGGGTGCGCAAGCCCTGTCATACACATCCTTCGCCATCTTTGCTGCCTTCCCATGGTAATGCACAGCCTCCCCATCCTTCCCGGCCGCGCCCATCAGGATGGAGTATGCCTCCACACCCATAATCGCCTTTATGGCAAGGTTCACATTGTGCGCCATATGGCCTGCAAAATCATCGGTACATAACTGCTCCCCCGGGTCGCTGCCATATTGCAGGAGATATTTCACCCATTTTCCATACAAGGGCAGATTCTCCTGAAGGGTTTCCTTTTCGCCCTGCGGGTCCAGCCGGGCCAACGCTGCCGCAAGGATCAGCATATTGCCGCTTTCCTCCACGGGCATCTGATTCTCATAACAATAGACATCCGCATTGCCCGGCATCTGATAATACATTGGATAGACATAACCGTCCTCCTCCCCCCCCCTAAATCCTGGGCAGCCTTCTGGTAAGCCTTTAAGCCATACACCTGTCCTGTAACATAGGGATAACGCCCTGCATCGTGGGGTGCAAAATCATATCCCCATACCGGCATCTTGGCAAACCGAAGCACCGGGCGCATCATCGCCCGGACCAATTCCGGGTTATAAAGGAAATAAAGCGGTGTGGAAGGATATGTCACATCCACAGTGGCGGCACATCCGTTGGAATGGCATTCTTTGGAAATGAAAACGGCTTTCCCCTCTTCGTCAGCAATCAGCTTATGCGCCGCAATGGACTGGCGGTAAGCTGCATGGCAAATTTTCGTATATGCTTCCCCAAATGCCCCCGTCCCTTCTTCCAGTTCCTGTTCAAAAGTCTCACACCGCCCCTGCAGAGAATCATGTTCCCGGATGGCTTCCATGATTGCCGTGAGGATTGTTTTTCCATCCCTTGCCCAATAGCCGGGAAGCATCCTGCCAAAATAGCAAATAGAAGCAACATCATCATACGCGGCAACCAAAGATGCGCTTTCACGCGTATCTCCATCCGGGGAAAACCGAAAGCTTGCACAGAGGCAGCGTCTCTCCTGGCAATAGGATACCGCCCTGCCCGCTTTTTCTTCCAATGCAAGATAGAGATACCCCCAGTCGATAGCAATGCTGTCGCCGCTGTGCCCCAAGGGCCTTTGCTCCCGAAGCCCGAGCCATGCTGCCTGCGCTGTTCCCAGCACATAGCTGCCGCCCCCGATTTTTTCCGTCTGCCCCTGGTTACAGCACAATTCCCCGGCAAATTCCCAGGAAATCTCCACCTGATGCTTCTTCCCGTCCAACGAACAGACTGCCATGTCCAAATAAGAGCAGGGCCTTGACAGCTCATCAAGGCCACTTAAGAGCAACGGCGTCCAGAAAGTAACTGCCAGCCCAGATCGGAAGAGC
>CARDPF010000043.1:9757-14976 GCA_948960675.1 uncultured Eisenbergiella sp. | reverse complement strand
CGGGAGGGGCAGGGACGGCTTTGCGGCTGCCTGCGGGGGCGCATAGCCATTACAGACTTGCAAGGCTTGCGGGCGGGAAATACCGCCAAAAAGCAGGCCGTCCCTAAACGCAACAGGGCACAAAAAACGCACTGCGTTTGTACGGTTTTGCGCCCTGTTGCAGGGACAGCCTGCTTTTTGGGGAATTCTGCCGCCCGCAAGCCAGCAGCCTGTAATGGCTATGCGCCCCCGCAGGCAGCCGCAAAGCCGTCCCTGCCCCTCCCGCAAAATTGATTTCCGTGCCAGTCCGGAATGCGCTCTTGACCGGTGCATGGCAAAGTGATATGATTTTATTGAATAAAAGGCCTTTCAGAGCCGTGTAGAGGAGTGGCTATGGAGGCCGGACATTTTACAAAATAACGGGATGAGGTGTAAGACGATGATTACGAACTTTGACGAACTTATTTCCAGGGTAAAGGCCTGCAGCAAGAAAACGCTGGCGGTTGCCGTGGCGCAGGACGACGCGGTTTTGGAGGCGGTGCAGGAGGCCAAGAAGCAGGGGATTGCGGACGCGATTCTGGTCGGTGACGAGGAAAAGATCCGCAAAATTGCGGAGGGTTTGCAGATGGATTTATCCGGATACCGGATCATCCATGAGCCGGATGACTGGCAGGCGGCCCTGACGGCGGTGAAGCTGGCCCATGACGGGGAAGCCGACATGTACATGAAGGGACTGATGGATACCAAGTCCTTCTTAAAGAGCATACTGGACAAGGAAGTGGGACTGCGTACCGGCAGGCCGCTTTCCCATGTGGCGGTATTTGAGGTGGAGGGGATCAAACAGCTGCTGTTTTTGACGGATGTGGCGTTTATCACCTATCCCACACTGGAGGACAAGGTTCACATCATTGAGAATACGGTAGAAGTGGCCCATGCGTGCGGTTTGGAATGCCCGAAGGTGGCCCCTGTGGCGGCCGTGGAGGTAGTCAATCCCAAGATGCCCGCGACGGTGGACGCCGCGGAACTGACGAAGATGAACGAGGAAGGCAAGATTACCGGATGTATCGTGGACGGGCCCCTTTCCATGGATATTGCCATTGACCCGGAGGCTGCGGCACATAAGGGAGCGTCCGGCAGAAAGGTGGCGGGGGATGCGGACATCCTTTTATTCCCCGATATCCATGCGGGTAATCTGGTTTATAAGACGCTGGTACATACTGCGAAGGTGGAGAACGGCTGTATTTTGACAGGCACGAAGGTTCCCGCCATTTTGACGAGCCGTTCCGACAGTTTCAGGACGAAGGTAAATTCCATTGCGCTTGCGGCAGTGGTGGCAGAAGGTTTGAAGAAATAAGAGGAGAATGCGGTTATGGCGGTGAAAAGTTTAATTATCAATCCCGGTTCCACATCCACCAAGATCGGTGTGTTTGAGGACGAGACGCTTTTGTTTGAGGAAACGCTGCGGCATCCCACGGAGGAGATTGCCAAATATGCGTCCATTATTGACCAGAAGGATTTCCGCAAGGATATCATTGTCCGTTTTTTGCAGGAAAAAAACTGCGAACTCAAGACCTTTGACGTGATTGTCGGCAGGGGCGGCCTGCTCAAGCCGATACCGGGCGGCACTTATGCGGTGAGCGACGCGCTGCTGGCGGATTTGAAGGCGGGTGTACAGGGACAGCATGCTTCCAATTTGGGCGGCATTTTGGCCCGGGAGATCGGGGATGAGATCGGTGTTCCTTCCTATATCGTGGATCCGGTGGTGGTGGATGAACTGACGGAGGTGGCGCGTATTTCCGGTATGCCGGAACTGCCCAGAAGGAGTATCTTCCATGCCCTCAACCAAAAGGCCGTGGCGCGCAGATATGCCAAGGAGCAGGGCGTTGCCTATGAGGATTTAAACCTGATCGTGATTCATATGGGCGGCGGCGTTTCGGTGGGCGCGCACCAAAAGGGCAAAGTGGTGGATGTCAACAACATTCTCGACGGCGAGGGTGCGTTCTCTCCCGAACGCGCGGGGACCGTTCCGGTGGGCGATCTGATCAAGCTGTGCTTCTCCGGCAAATATACCGAGAAAGAGATTTATAAGAAAATCTGCGGCAACGGCGGTTATAACGCCTATCTGGGAACCAACGATGCCCGTGATGTGGAAAAGATGTGCAAGGAAGGCGACCACAAGGCACAGGTAGTGCTGGATGCGTTTTATTATCAGCTGGCAAAGGACGCGGGCGCAATGGCGGCCGTGTTAAACGGCAAGGTAGACCGGATCATCCTGACAGGCGGAATCGCCTATTCCCCGCTGACCAGACAAAAACTGGAGGAAAAGCTGGGCTGGATCGCGCCGTTTACTGTGTATCCCGGCGAGGACGAATTGCTGGCACTGGCACAGGGGGCGTTGCGTGTCATGAATCAGGAGGAAGCAGTGAAAGAATATTGAGGGATTCATAAGCACGTAAGCGCATAGCAACCGGCTTTCATGCGTGACAACGCGTTGGCAATGACGCATGAAAGCCGGTTTGGAGACAAACCAATGGATACAGTGTTATTAGTGCTGACACTAATTGTAATTTTTTATTGGATACCGAAAAAGAGATATGAAAAAACAGATTATTATAAACAGACAAATAACAATTTTTTTAAAATATCTTTTGATTTAGGCACAAAAGGAGAATATCTTACCTGGAAGTATCTTAAAAAGCTGGAAGGATACAAAAAATATCTGTTTAACTGTTACCTACCCAAAGACAATGGGGAGACTACGGAGATTGATGTGATCCTCCTTCATGAATCCGGTATTTATGTGTTTGAATCAAAAAACTTTAGCGGATGGATTTTCGGCACAGAAACCCAGCAGTATTGGACACAGACGTTGCCGATAGGGCGGGGGCGCTCCCAAAAGGAACGTTTTTTTAACCCAATCATCCAAAACAAAGTGCATTTGAAGTGGCTGGGTAAATATCTGGAAAAAGATTTGAACCAATTTTATTCCTATATTGTTTTCAGCGACCGTTGCACATTGAAAGATATTACATTGACAAGCGGACGGTACCATGTAATAAACAGGTATGAGATTTTATCCGCTGTAAATGATAATGCTCGGTCAGCAGGAAACAAATTAACCGCCGATGAGATAGATTCGCTATATACGAAACTCCAACCACTTACGCAGGTTGATGAAGCTCAAAAATTAGCACACATTGAGGAAGTGCAAAAGAAAAAGGAATCCTTTGGCGTAACAAACGAAAATCCTCAAAACAATCAAATGATCTGTCCTCGCTGTGGCGGAAAGCTCGTATTAAGGACAGCCGGGAAAGGGATAAACGCAGGCAAAAAGTTCTGGGGATGTTCAAACTATCCCAAATGCAGATATATAAAAAATGTTGAGCAGTAATTCGAAACAAGCAAAACGGAGTATCAGTTAGGCTTTTGCGTCTAATGATACTCCGTTTATCTTTAGAATCACACGTTCATATTCCCAAGCCCATAGCTGCAAGTGTTAATGGGCAAAACAAAAAATCGGCTCCTGTATATTCGGAATAATCTGATGTTCCTCCGTTGGTCTGTAAATGGTTTTATGCACCTTGTAGCTGATGGTGGTGGTTTTGAAATTCACTGCACAACCGGTATACTGTCTGTTTTCAAGAATACCGGCAAGTGTTTTCTGATCCCAACGGTACGGATTAGCTGGTACTTTCTGTGCGTGTGGTCAGCCAATGCTTTCATAATAAGCGGATGGAACAAGGATTTGTTCTTCCTCCAATTGTCTTGCAATCTGTGACGGATCTCGCCCTGCAAAGCATGGGAGGCGTCTGTCCTTAGAAAGTGATTTTCTTCTTTCCAAAGAAAAGATCAATGATTATTACACTGGAGCCCGCCGGGTTCTGACAAACATATTTGGCGCAAGGGAGGTACTGGCCTATGTGACCAGCAGCAGTAGGCAAGGCAGTTCCCGGAGGCTGTTTTTCAGCACAGTATTTCCCGAACAGCTTGAGGTGTTCTGTGTCTGGCAGGAAAAATCTCCTTTGAACCAGACAGGGAGCAGCTTTATTGATATTCCAATTACTTTTGACGCACAAATTTGGAATAATGTCTACATATAGTTGTTGTTGTTTTTAAAACGGCATGGTATAATAATTGCGTACATTATTTATTTTTTGTGTGCGGAAAGTTGGTGTCTGCTTGGGTAAAAAGGAAATTTTAAAAACGGTAATTGAAAATAACGGCGGAATTGCAAAAACTTCAGACTTTGCAGCTAACGGAATAAATAAATACGAGGTAGCGGCTTTTTGTAAAGAAGGAGTCATTGAAAGAATTCGCAGAGGATTTTATCAACTCCCCCAAAGTAAAAGTATTACAGAAGAACAACTCATACGGGAACTTCTTCCGCAAGGGGTTATTTGTGTGGAGTCCGCTTTGTTTCACTACGGATATAGTGATTTTTCTCCTCGTGAATGGTCGATTGCTGTGCCAAGAACAGCATCCCGTACCGTAAAGAACATTGAAGAATTTCCGATGAAAGCTTACTATATTCAAAAGGAATTTTTAGATATAGGAAAGGCCACAAGCAATTTTAACGGTGTAATATTGCCTGTGTATGACCGTGAGCGAACAATATGCGATTGTTTTAAGTACCGCACAAAACTTGACAACGAAATTTTTAATAAGGCTGTCAATGCCTATGCTGCTGATGAAAAAAAGAACCTTGCAAATTTGTCTAAATACGCAAAGAAAATGAAGCTTTATACAAAGGTTATGAATGTAATGGAGGTGCTACTTAATGGCTGATATGGCTGCGTCCGTGCTGACACAGCTCAAAAACAAGGCAAAAGAAAGTGGAAGAAGCTATCAGCTTTGTCTGCAACTCTTCTGTTAAGAAGAATTTCTACGCCATTTGGAAAAGTCAAAGTATGCTGAGAACCTTGTGTTGAAAGGCGGTTTGTTCATCTATTCTCTTACTGACTTTGACAGCCGAGTAACGGTTGATGTGGATTTTTTGCTTCGGAAAATACCCAATACACCTGAACAGCTAAAGGGTGTTCTTGAAGAGATTATTGCGGTTCAGACGGGGAATGATTTTGTGACCTTTGAGATAAAAGATGATGCGCCTATTGCCGTTGCGAAGAAGTATGCAGGCATCGGAGTATCAATGGTTGCTCGTATTAAAAATACGCGCACACCGTTTGGCATTGATTTTGGTGTTGGTGATGTCATTGTGCCAAAGCAAGAAAAATCCCCACTCA
>CARDPF010000043.1:0-9747 GCA_948960675.1 uncultured Eisenbergiella sp. | reverse complement strand
CCGATCTTTGACGATTTTATTGCACCGATAGTTAATACTTATTCCATTGAAACGACTGTTGCTGAGAAAATTGACGCAATCCTCAGTCTGATGGAGTTTTCCAGTCGTATGAAAGACTATTACGATATTTTTTATCTTGCCAATAAGTTTGATTTTGACGGTAAAGTGTTAGCCGAAGCACTCAGAAAAACCTTTGTGAACCGTGAACACAATTTCACGGCAGAGCAATTTGAACAGGTTATGGGCTTTGATGACGATGTTGCAATGCAGAAGAAATGGAAAACTTTTGTCCGCAAAATCAACACGAAAACGGATGATTACAGTACCATACTGAAAACAATAAAAGCTTTCTTGACAAAACCGTTTACAGCAGCGGTCGTAGGCAAAAAATTTACTGAAAAATGGTCTGCCACTGATGGCAAGTGGATATAAGGGAGAAAGAAAAATGGAATGTAAAGATATATTGAATTTAATCGCAATAATTGTAATTCCCATAGCTGCTGTCTTGATTGGACAGCACTTACAAAACAGAGCGGAAATAAGAAAAGATAAAATGCAGATTTTTAAGACACTTATGACCTCACGAATATATGGATGGACGCGGGAAGGCGTACATTATCTTAATATAATTGATATTGTGTTTGCAGACGATAAAACAGTTCGTGATGCTTGGAAAGATTTATATGACAAGTATTGCGTTCAAAACCCGGACGAAGCACAACTTAAAAAAATCCAAAATGCACAGTATAAATTGCTGGAAACAATGGCGAAATCTTTAGGTTATAAGGACAAGGTTACTTGGGAAACAATTCAAAACCCGTATGTTCCAAATGGAATGATTAAGCAATGGCAAGAGCAATCGGCATCACAGCAAGCATATAATACTCTGTTAAATACAATGGCTAATATTGTGCCAAAGGAGCAGAAAAATACGGAGGGGCAGGAATGAGTACGAATATATCAAAACAAAAGCGTTAAGATTTGCTTGCTAAAATCAAAGAGATTCGCAACTATATCGCTGCTGCTTTGCAGGATGAGAATACGGGTAATCTTCTGTCCTACCTTTCCGACCTTGAAAAAGATGTGAAAGGCAAGAAATACAGTCTTGTATTTGAGGAACACCGTGAAGAAATTGGCGAGGTGTTGGATACACATACGCCGGTACTAACCGAGGATAAAGAGCTTTTCATTGACAATGGCGGACAGATGAATTTTCTCATTGAGGGAGATAATCTTGCCTCATTGCATCTACTGGAAAAGACACATAAAGGTAAAATTGACCTTATCTACATAGATCCGCCGTATAACATATTAAAAGAAGGATTTACCTATTCTGAAAACTTAAACCTCCGTCATCTTAATTCTAAATTTTTGAATCGGTGTGTGAGCAAATTTGATAATAAGTTCATCAACTGCATCTATATATCTTTATTCGGCAATCAGGTTGTTTCGCAGATTGTTCAGACTGTTGATGATAATTCTACGCTCGTATTCATCAACCGTTATGTAGTATTTTTGCTTTTGCATACGATCGACCTCCTTTGCACCTATATTGTGACAGGAGATGATCGAGATGACGAATGTGCGATTTGATTTTTTCCCTTTTCGGAATTGTGTACCCATTGAGAAATAGCTTATAAATATTCATTGCAAATGGCAGATAAAGATTTTTTAATCAAATAAATTGGGATTTATATAAGGAGAGTGATAGATAGTGGCTATATTTTATCTCGTTCGACATGGAGAAGCTGATTATAGTGAAATGCTGGAAAAAGGCTTTTGGGGTTTTGGGCGTTCTTTTGCACCATTATCTCAAAGGGGAATAAGTCAAGTAGAAGCTGCTGCGATTGATGAAAGACTAAAATCAGCACAGTTAATTGTTTCGTCTCCGTATACCAGAGCTTTACAAACAGCAGCGATAATTTCAAAAGAAACTGGGCTGAAAATATGTGTTGATATTGATTTACACGAATGGGAACCAGATAAAACGAATCAATATACTACTTCAGAAGAAGCGTTTGAGTTAACCCGGGAGTTTAATCTTCACAAAGGAGTATATCCAAAAGAACAGTGTCTGAAATGGGAAACATTAGCTGAAGTAAGACAAAGAATACGAAGAGTGGCAGACAAGTATGCTGATTATGATAAAGTCATATTTGTAGGACATGGTATGGCATTTAGAACGCTTACTTATATAGAACATATGAAGCCAGCAGAAATAATTGAGTGTACCTATACTGTAGGACAAGAAGATTGCATTTATTCATTTTGTTAATCATATGAAAATCCAAGTTTATAGAACCATTAAGTTGTTGAAGATAATGTAATCTGTGTAGAAATATACTTATATTTCAAAATTTATATATCGGGAACACTTTTCCGAAAAGGGAGTTGATTTTTTGACATGAAGAAAGACAGCATAAAAAGCATTTTTGCCTTCTACGCTGTCTTTTTGCCTTTGCAACACCCATAAAGTTGTATTTTAATGTGTTTTCAAATTACTTCCCTATGTGGCGTTAGCATTACGGTTGATCGCCTTTGTCTATTGAGGGTACAGTTGATGATTGCCAATAATCGTAACAGGGCAGACTTGTCTGAACTGTTACCAATAATCGGGTTATAAGGGAAATATAGAAAAATTTAGTGGAATTGTGCGCTTTTTATGGTAAAATAATAAGACTGGGATAATTCAATAAACTGGCGCGCCGACTATGGCGCATGCCAGCTTAGAAACCGAAAAACAGGGGATAAAGGGCCTGGTAACGGATGTGGCAAAGGACGGGAAACTTTGGCGTCTGTAAAATCAGGGGAGTGGGAGCGGTATGAAAAAGGTTATTATGGTTTGTAACGCACATTTGGATCCGGTCTGGCTGTGGCAGTGGCAGGAGGGGGCGGCAGAGGCTTTGTCCACCTTCCGGGTGGCGGCGGACTTTTGCAGGGAGTACGACGGGTTTGTGTTCTGTCACAATGAAGCGCTGCTGTACGAGTGGGTGGAGGAATATGATCCCCAGCTGTTTGCACGGATACAGGAACTGGCCAAGGCAGGGAAGTGGCGGATTATGGGAGGCTGGTATCTGCAGCCGGACTGCGTGATGATTTCCGGGGAATCTTTTGTGCGGCAAATCCAATATGGCCGGAAGTATTTTTGGGAAAAGTTTGCAAGCGTGCCTTCGACGGCAATCAATTTCGATTCCTTCGGACACAGTGTGGGCATGGTGCAGGTGCTGCGAAAGGCGGGTTATACGTCCTATGTGGTCTGCAGGGCCGGCAGGGCGCAGCAGCTGGAGGGCAGCGACTTTTGCTGGGAGGGCTTGGACAAAAGCCGGATTACGGTTCATTTCTCGGACGAAAATTACAATTCGGTAAAGGGCAAAGCGGCGGAGGAATTAAAAACCTGGCTGGACAGGCATGCGCAGGAGGAGACCGGCCTGTTTTTGTGGGGGGTGGGCAACCACGGGGGAGGTCCTTCCCGGGAGGATATCCGCAGGCTGGAGGCGTTTTACCAGGAGCATGCCGACTGCGTGTTTTTGGCTTCCGGACCGGAGACCTATTTTGCGGAAAAAAATTTCGGCGTCCTGCCCCAATACAGCGCGTCTTTAGGGCCGGTGGCGGAGGGCTGTTATACGTCCCTCATCCGGATCAAGCAAAAGCACCGGAAGCTGGAAAACGAATTGTATATGTGCGAGAAGATGATGTCCCAGGCGGCCATGGAAAATCTCTGTGATTATCCTGTGGGCGCAATGATGGAGATACAAAAGGCGCTGATGTTTGCCCAGTTCCATGACGCGCTGCCGGGCAGCGCCATCAAGGCAGTGGAGGAGGACACCATACGCTGTCTGGATTACGGTCTGGAACTGGCGGCAAAATGGAAGGCGAAGGCGTTTTTTGCCCTGTGCGCAGGGCAGGAGCAGGTCAAAGACGGACAGACGCCGATTCTGGTGTATAATCCCCATCCCTTTGCGGCGGACATGGTGGTGGACTGTGAAGTGGTGCTGCCCAAGCAAAACTGGGAGGACGACTATATGGTTCCGCAGGTTTATCAGGGCGGACACAGGCTGCCCTGTCAGGTGGAAAAGGAATCCAGCAGTTTTGAAATCGACTGGAAGAAACGGTGTGTCTTTTTGGCGCATCTGGAACCGGCGTCCATGAACCGGTTTGACGTAAGCTTTGTGCGGGAAAAACAAAAGCCGCCGGTACGGACTGTGCCCATGGAAGATAAAATCCGATTTGACAACGGCAGGCTGCAGGCGGTTCTGGACTGCAAGACGGGGCTTTTGGAATCTTTATGTGTGGACAATAAGCCCTACTTAAAGCCCGGTGCGCTCTGTCCGGTGGTGATGCACGATTTTTACAATTCCTGGGGAGTGGGATACCGGGATTTTGACGATGTGGACGGGGTATTTACTTTGGCCTCCAAGGAGGAGGGAAGCCGTTACAGCGCCCTGGAGGATGGGCAGACGCCCTCTGTGCGGATTATTGAGGAGGGTAGTGTGCGGATGGTCACGGAAAGCATCTTTTGTTATGGACATTCCTTCCTGCGGATGCGCCTGCATTTTCCGGGGGAGGGGACATGCCTGGGTGTGGAACTGCAGCTTTTGTGGCAGGAAAAGGACAGGATGCTAAAGCTTTCGGTTCCCACCTGTCTGGGGGATGCCGTTTACATGGGACAGACTGCCTTTGGGCGTGAACGGCTGGCATATGACGGGACGGAGGCGGTTTCCCACAAATGGAGCGCCCTGCTTTCCCGGGAGGGGGAGGCCGTCTGCTGTATCAACGATGGCGTGTACGGATCCAATTGCAAGGACGGCGAGATGCGGATTACCCTTGTGCGGTCCGCCGGGTACGGAATGGCGGACTGCAACGGTAAAAAAGCGTTAAAGCCGGGCATTATGATCGACCGCATGGATCAGGGGGAGCGAAATTACCGGTTTTGGCTGGATTTCGGGAATAGCCGGGAGGTGATGGAGGGCATTGACAACCGCGCCCTTTTGTATAACGAGATGCCGATGGCGCTTTCCTATTGTCCGTCCGGTGAAGGGGAAAAGCATGCCCCTGCCATGCGGATCCATGCGCCGAATGTGGTTTTGTCGTCCATGAAAAAGGCGGAGGACACGGAAGGCTATGTCCTGCGCCTCTATGAAGCGCAGGGGCTTTTCACCGAACTGGAATTGGAACTGCCGGGATTAGGGGTAAAAACGGTGTGCCAAATTGCGCCCTATGAAATCAAAACCTTTTTGGCGGATGTCCAAAACGCAGCGCTGCGGGAAATTCCGTTGCTGGAAAAAGAGTATGCAGAAACGCAAAGACAGGGATAAATGTTTGCAAGCGTGCATTTATGCCCGCTAAAGGGGTAGAGGGATTGGTATGGGGCAGGACAAAAAATGGTATGCGGTTATGGGAATATTGCTGGTGATGCAGTTGGCGGTGGCATGGTATTTTGGCACCCAAAAAGCAGGGTTTCATTACGACGAATACTATTCGTATTACTCCTCCAATGTAACCTACGGATTGGTTCCCACAGACCGGGCGTGGAAGGATACGGCCGAAATCCGCAGTGAATTTATGGTATTGCCGGGGGAAGGCTTCCGGTTTGGGGATGTGGTGCGGATGCAGACCTATGATGTGCATCCGCCGCTATATTATCTGTTGCTGCACGCGGTATGTTCCCTCACGCCCGGCGTTTTTTCCAAATGGTCGGCCATTGCGCTAAACCTTATACTGTTTGCGGCGTGCTGGTGCGTGCTGGCAGCTTTGGCAACTAAAACTGTGGGAGCGTTGCGTGGGCGCAGGGCAGGACAGGGGGCGGCGGTGTTGGCCTGTCTCTTGTACGGCTTTAATCCGGCGGTGCTTGGCGGGGTGATGATGGCCCGGATGTATGTGCTGCTGGGGTTTTGGGTGACGCTTGTGACATGGCTTCATGTCCGGGCGCTTGGCCAAAACCGGCGGGGGTGGCGTTTTTATTTGCCGGTAATGGCGGCGGTTTATGCCGGTTTTTTGACCCATTATTATTTTGCGGTGTATATGTTTTTTTTGGCGGCGGCCATGGAAGGGTATCTTTTGTTTGAAACGGTGGAAGCAAAGACCTGGAAACAGAAGTGGAAGGATTGCTTTGCTTACGGCTTTGCCATAGTGGGGGCCATGGCAGTGGCAGTGGCCAGCTATCCGGCCTGTCTGGGACACATTTTCAGGGGATACCGGGGGACGGAGGCCATGGGCGCGTTTTTTGACGTGGCCAATACGGCGGGGCGTTTCCGCTTTTTTGCCGGACTGCTCAATGAATATGTGTTTGGCTCCATGCTTCCTGTAGTGTTGCTGGTGCTGTTGCTGGCGGCCCTGACGGTTTGGACGGTTTCCAAAAGACGGCCAAAGGGGAAAGGGAACGGACAGCCGGTTATGCAATACCGCGTCCTTTGGGTTCCCATGGCAGCGGCTGCGGGCTACTTTATTGTGGTGGCCAAAACGGCGCTTTTGACGGCGGAGGAGGCGATCCGTTACCAGCTTCCGGTTTACGGATTATTGCTGCTGTTTGTCGTCGAGGGGGTGTTCCTTTTGGCAAGCCGGATTCAGGAATTGCTGGGCAGTGTAAAGGAAGGGGGCAAGGTATCATGGGGCATGACGGCGGTGTTGGCATCGCTTTTGCTTGCCGGAGAACTGGGAGGGCTTTGGCAGGGCAGGGTGCTGTTTTTGTACGAAGAGGATGTAGCGTCCGTCGCTTTTGCAAAGCAAAACCATGATGTCCCTGTGATTTACTTTTATAACGGGAATCTGACGTGGATGGTGTGGGATGATTCGCTGGAATTGATGCAATATGACAGGATCTATTTTGTCAATATGCAGGATGTGTCCCCGATTGAAGATAGGGTGCTGCAAAATGCGGACAGGGTACTGGTTTATGCCGCGCGCGGAAAACATTCGGCACAGGCCCTTGCGTGTGCGCAGGAAGCGGTGGGGGAAGGCGCAGCGCTAAAGCCCGTCCGGGAACTTTTGTATTGCGATTTGTATGAAGTGCTGGGATCTTGTAATTATTTGCAAAAACGGTTAGAATAAAGGGCAGAATGCTTCACTGTGGAAAAGAGAGGGGTTTTTATGGAATTTATCAGTGCGTTGGTGCAAAACAAGGTATTCATGGCGGCTGCGACCGGCTGGCTTGTGGCGCAAGTTTTAAAGACTCTTCTGGACGCTTTCCTCAACAAAGGATTCAGTCTGGAACGCCTGACGGGAAGCGGCGGAATGCCCAGTTCCCATTCCGCGACGGTATGCGCCCTTGCCACCTCTGCCGGCATCCAATACGGCGGCGGCAGCTTTGAATTTGCCGTCTGCGCCATTTTGGCCATTATCGTCATGTACGATGCCAGGGGGGTGCGCCGTGAGACAGGCATACAGGCAAAGGTGATCAATGAAATGATTGAATTTTTCCAGAACATGGGAAAAACCCTTTCCTATGAGGACAAGCTCAAAGAACTGATCGGCCATACGCCCCTGCAGGTGCTGGCCGGGGCAATCCTGGGCGTGGCCATCGGCGTCCTTTATTGCTTGTGGGTGTAGCCGGTAGTGGCGACAGGAAGGCGCAGCCCTGCAGGTTTTACAGGGATCAAATTATGACAAAAGAGGCATCCGCCGTAAAATGGCGGATGCCTTTTGTGTGGAAAGAAGACGTTGTATTGTGTTATCTTTTCAAAACCGGAATGGAGAGCATCAGCGGCATGCCCAGAAATACCGGATAGGCGTAGCGCAGGTCGGAAGCCACCGGTGTTGCGGCCAGCAGCGTCAGGATGGTTGCGATAAAGGGAAGATATAAAAGCAGATATCTGCGCTCCCCGTACAAAAGCTGAAAAGCCGCCAAAAACAGCATCAGCCAGGTAAAGGCTCCTATGCTCCACAGGATGCCGTAGACCGGGAGAAAATCGGGCATTTTCAGTAAAATTTCACTGATTTTTACCGGAATCTGACCGCGCAGCAGATGGGGCCAGGAAAGGCCGACTTCGTTGGGGGACATTCCCTCATAGGTGCGCAGTTGGGCGGGGGCGGGGAACCAATAGCCCTTCGTCTGGTCGATGAAAGCCTCCGCATAATCCCGGGGATAGGTAAGCCCAAGTTCCAGCCAGAGCCGGAAAAATTCCCCTTTGTGGGAGGAAAGGTAATCGGCGTTATTGTAGATGACTAAGGCCTTGATGGGGTCGGAAATGACCGGGTCATAGTATTCCGGGATCAGGGAAACATCGACGATCTGTCCGATCAGGTTTGTCTGCCCTTCGGTCAGGGGGCGTTTTTCTGTCACCACCCTTGCCACCTGCTGCAGGGGGATGGACAAAGATTCCGTAAAGTGCGGGCTTGCCACCGCAAAATAGCCAAAAACCGGGCCTTTTACAAATAGGGCGAGAAGAAGGATGGACAGCTGTATGGCGGCCATGGTTTTGAGACAATGCCGGAAGGTAAACAGTACAAAGGGCAGTGTAAAAATAAATACATAGATGCCGTTGGAACGCAGCATACAGGTAAACCAGCCGGAGACAAACAGCAGAATCAAAAGCCTGGGCCGTCGGATGCCGTTTCGGTCGGAGGTTTCCAGTAACCGGTAAAGCGCGAGGACATAGAGCAGCACGAAAGCGGAAAAAAGCACATCCTTCCACATGGTTACGGCATAGATGCCGTTATAGGGAAGCAGGGCCCAGAAAGCCACCCACAAAGCGCGTAAAAAGCGGGGCAGGCCGCTTTTGGCAAGCAGGGAAACACAGCAGGTTTCCACACCCGCAAGCACCAGCATCTGAAACACAATATAACAGGCAATCCCGGCGTTGACACTGCCCGTGAGGGCATGTCCGAGACTGTAAAAGCCCTGAAACAGCAGGGTATGGATCAGGGAATGGTGGCTGCTGTACGCAATCAGGCCGGTTGCCTGGGAAAACTGGCTGATGCTGTCCGGCGTCATGACACCGGGATAATTGTAGAGAAACCAAAAAAGCCATCCGGCCAAGATGCAGAAAAAAACCAGCGCTTTGCCTTTCCCGGAAAGCGGTTCGCCATCCAGACGGGCGGGCCGGGAAAACAGCAGCATCAGGATCCGGATACAGGACAAAAATAGGGCGTATAGCCCTGCCGCTGTGGCCAACACAAAGAACAGCCGGAACAGGCGGCTGTCAAAACCTCCCGTGAGCCGTTTGTGCTCCGCTGCCATGTAAAACAGCATGTAAAGCAGCGCCAGCAGGCGGCAGACAAGATGAAATTTTTCCGGCAGCAGGCTGGAGCCGGTAAGCTGGCGGGAATGGGAAAAGAGCAGCATCATGCCGCAAAATATGAAAACAGATAAGACATTGGCGGGGGAAATACCGCCTATATTGCAAAGCGCAAACGCCGCAAAATAGGACTTGAGTAAAAATATAATCATTTCCGCCCCAAAGGGACGGCGGCTTTTTGGGCGATAGGAAATATGCATGGGAACCTCCGGGACAACTATTTTGCCAAAAGTATAGCATACTCCTTCCATAGTTTCAACAAAAGGAAATCAAAGGCACGGAAATTGATTTTACGGGAGGGGGAGAGGCAGGGACGACTTCCCGGCAGGTCTGACCGGAACTATGCCCGCCAGCGCAGGTTCTCCGTATTCCAGCCAGCTTTACCTTGCTGACTTTGCCCCCAGCATCATGTCATTTAGTTAACGCCTAAGCCAGCCGGGAGGGAAATAAAATTCTCCGTCGCTACGCTTTTTACGGAGCGAAAGCGTGGCGACGGAGAATTTTATTTCCCTCC
>CARDPF010000042.1 GCA_948960675.1 uncultured Eisenbergiella sp. | reverse complement strand
GCCCTGTTACTGCATCCGCCCATTTAAATCGCTACGCGATGGGGCGGATGCTTGCTACCACCACGTATTCTCACGGTCTGCGCAGTAAATGCACAGACCTGTCTGAACTGTTACCGTTTTGTGTGCATCTTCGGTAACAGTTCAATAAATACCCTTTACAATACGTTGGTTTTTATGTTATTATAAGTAGTAATGAAAACTACATTAATGAATGTAGGAAGTCCGGGAGGCACGTATGGGTTATAAAATTATTGTGGATAGCTGTTGTGAATTGCCAAAGGATTTGAAAAAGGATCCCCGTTTTGAGATTGTTCCTCTTGGACTGGAAGTGGGGGAACATCGGATTTTGGATGACGATACTTTTGACCAGGCAGATTTTCTGCGGAGGGTTGCGGAGTGTCCGGAGTGCCCAAGGTCGTCCTGCCCTTCGCCGGAGCGGTATATGAATGCCTGTGTGTCGGATGCAGAGCATATTTATATTGTGACGTTGTCTGCCAATTTGAGTGGGAGTTATAACAGCGCGGTTTTGGGAAAAAGCCTGTATGTTGAGAAGTATGGGGAGAAGCAGATCCATGTGGTGAATTCCTGCTCCGCCTCCTGCGGGGAGACGCAGATTGCCCTAAAGGCGATGGAAATGGAGGAGCAGGGGCTGGATTTTGATACGATTGTGGAAAAGCTGGAGCAGTTCCGCGACCACATGCGTACGTTTTTTGTCTTGGATAATCTGGAGACGCTTCGCAAGAACGGGAGACTGACAGGCGTAAAAGCGCTGGTGGCATCCACCCTGAATATTAAGCCGGTGATGGCCGGTACCCGGGAGGGGACGATTGAGCAGATCGGGCAGGGAATCGGAATCAAGAAAGCCCTGCAGAGGATGGCCGATGCGGTGGCCAAAGGCGCGTCCGATTCCAAAGACCGGGTTTTGATGATTACCCACTGTAACAACGCAGCCCGGGCGGAGAGTATGAAAAAGCTGGTGCTTGACCGGATTGCGGTCCGGGATGTTTGGATCATGGATACCGCCGGGGTCAGCAGTATGTATGCCAACGACGGCGGCGTAATCGTAACAATTTAGGAATGGGAAAAGAAAGGCCGGATTATGCCAGCTGGTTCTGGTATTTACCCAGGGCCTTTTTCAGCGCCCCGGCTTCCCCGAATGCCAGCCGGATGGCCGTGCCGTCTGCCAGCGTGGCTTTGAAAAAGGAAACCTCACTGACATAATGCAGGTTTAGGATGGCCTTGCTGGAAAGGGAGACGAAGCAGGAGCAGTCGGAAAGGGTAGCGCAGAAATTGGTAAAGGAAGATTCCGCAACCCGTTCCTGTCCGTCCGAGAGACGCAGATACATATGCCGCGTATCCTGTGGACGGGCATAGAGCAATTCCTTTTCCCGCAAATAGAAGGTTTCGGTCATGTTCCTGAATTCCAGCTTCCGTTCCCGGTGGCTGACAAACAGTAAAAGCCGGTCGATCATGGAGGACAATTCGGCGGCCTGAATGGGTTTATCCAAAAAAAGGGCGTTCTGGGGCAAATGGGCTGCCTTCCGGTAATCGGTTTTCCCACAGCAAAAAACGATAGGAACGGATGTTCCCGCATCCCGGAGGGCATTGGCGATTCGGATGGCGTCTGCGCCGTCTTGATCCATGTCCATAAAAATGGCGTCGTAGATCATGGGCGTGGCCAGGATGGATTGTTCACTCCCGTAGGAATCCACGTATAAAACCCCGCTGGTAGGGATACGGCGGTCGGATTCCCGGTCTAAAAGCCGTTCCATTTGTTTGCGGTCGGCGATGTGGTCGTCACAGATGGCAAGATGCATGACAAGCTGGTCTCCTTTCCAATAGGGATAAGATTGCATGGTTAAGGCAGGAACCCTTGCGCATGTGTCAATGGGAAATGATGCCAAACCAGGTATAAAGCTGCCAGCTGTAAAAAAACGATGGCAGGCATTCCCAAAACAAAATACCAGTGACGGGTTTTGTGCCTGAAATAATACATTCCCAGAAGGGAGCCTGCACTTCCGCCAAGCAGCGCTACCCCAAACAGCCGGGCTTCCGGAATACGCCATGCCTTACGGCGCGCCCGGGATTTATCGATTCCCATCAGGGCAAATCCTGCGATATTTATGATTATACCATAAAAACATAAAATGAGAATGATATTCATACACAAAATTTCCTTTTTGGGGTTACGGTGTAACAGTTCAGGCATAATCCCGCGAGGCCAAACCATATGACATTGGCTCAAGCACGCCCTGGCTCTTTTACTTTTGTGCTTCCTGCATTTTCATGGCGCGGACCTTGCAGGAAAGGCCAAAGAGGTTGATGAAGCCTTCCGCATCGTGATGGTCGTAAAGATCGCCGGTGGTAAAGGAAGCGATGCTTTCGTTGTAGAGGGAATAAGGGGAGGTGGTGCCGGCTTTTATGATATTACCTTTGTAAAGCTTAAATTTCACTTCCCCGGTCACATACTGTTGGGTGGTGCTGACAAACGCACAGACTGCTTCGCGCAGGGGGGTAAACCATTTTCCTTCATAAACGATCTGTGCCAGCCGGTTTCCCATATCCTTTTTGACGGCGTAGCAGTCACGGTCCAGAATCAACTCTTCCAGCTGCTGGTGCGCTTCCATGAGAATCGTGCCGCCGGGGGTCTCATATACGCCCCGGGATTTCATGCCAACCACACGGTTTTCCACGATGTCCACGATGCCGATGCCATGCTTGCCGCCCAGCTGATTCAGGGTGCGGATGATATCGGAGACCTTCATCTTTTGGCCGTTAACGGCAGTGGGAACCCCCTTTTCAAAAGAGAGGGTTATGTATTCCCCTTCCTCCGGCGCTTTTTGCGGGGTGCATCCAAGGACCAGAAGGTGTTCGAAATTCGGCTCGTTGGCCGGATCTTCCAGTTCCAGTCCTTCATGGCTGATGTGCCAGAGGTTACGGTCGCGGCTGTAGCTGGAATCTGCGGAAAAGGGCAGATCAATGCCATGGGCCTTACAGTATGCAATCTCGGATTCCCGGGAATCCATGTTCCACTTTTCATTGCGCCATGCGGCGATAATTTTGATGTCGGGGGCAAGGGCTTTGATACCCAGTTCAAAGCGGATTTGGTCGTTTCCTTTGCCGGTTGCGCCGTGACAGATGGCGGTTGCGCCTTCCTTACGCGCAATCTCCACCAGCTTTTTGGCAATCAGCGGGCGTGCCATGGAAGTACCCAGCAGATATTTGTTCTCGTAAATTGCGTTGGCCTGTACGCAGGGAACGATGTATTCGTCGGCGAATTCATCCACCACATCCAAGATATAGAGTTTGGACGCGCCACAGAATTTCGCCCGTTCCTCTAAACCGTTGAGTTCTTCCTCCTGTCCGCAGTCGATGCAGACGCAAATCACTTCATAATCAAAGTTCTCCTTCAGCCAGGGGATGATGGCGGTGGTGTCAAGACCGCCCGAATATGCCAAAATTACTTTTTCCTTCATGGGATTTTCCTCCGATCTCTTTGCTTTGTTTGCCTGTGTGGAAGCTGTATGGCGGGATTTACCGCGCCTTTCCACAATCCTTACATGACTATACACCAGATAATTTGGAATTGCAAGTGAAATTTTATGCATCCTTTATGAATAATTATAAAAAAGGGGACGGACGATACCATAAAACGGAAGGACAGGATTAATCGGCGGCAATCCGGCAGATTTTTTATAAAAGGCCAAACCGTATTTTAGAAAAGTAAGGAAGCCTGCTTGTCACGAATCCGTATGAAGATGCCCAAAAAACTTGCATTCCTGTTCTGGGTGGGGTATGATCAGTTACGGGATTCTGTGTCTGGCAGTCTGCACAAGCAGCAGGGCCCAAAGGGGATCCGTCAAGTCAAAAAACCCGCAGCAAGCCGACGGGGCATCAAACTTGCAGCGCAGCAGAACTGCGGGGTATTGACCCTCGCGGCATTCGTCAAATGGATGCTTCGCATCCGCTTGACTCATTGCCCGCGGGAATAAAGGCAGAGGTTTGGTCTTGCCTGCACCTTTGCAGGCAGAAAGCAGAAGGAGAGAAAAAGGGAATGATACGGGCAGGAATTATCGGGGCGACAGGATATGCAGGCGGGGAATTGGTCCGCATTTTGACGGGTCATAAAGAGGTGGAAATCAAATGGTATGGTTCCCGCAACTACATTGACCAAAAATATGCGGGCGTCTATCAAAATATGTTCCGGATTGTGGAGGATGTCTGCAGGGACGATAACCTAAAGGAACTGGCGGGGCAGGTGGACGTGATTTTTACGGCGACCCCGCAGGGCTTTTTGGCGTCCGTGCTGGAAGAGGGGATACTGGAAAAGGTGAAGGTGGTGGATTTGAGCGCGGATTACCGCATCAAGGATGTCTCCGTTTATGAAAAATGGTACGGGATTGCCCACCGGTCGCCCCAGTTTATAAAAGAGGCGGTTTACGGGCTTTGCGAGGTCAACCGGGAGCAGGTTAAAAAAGCCCGTCTGGTGGCCAATCCGGGGTGTTATCCCACCTGTTCGACGCTGGCCGTGTATCCGCTGGCCAAGGAAGGGCTGATTGACATGGGAAGCCTCATCATTGACGCCAAGAGCGGTACGTCCGGCGCGGGAAGGGGCGCGAAGGTGGCGAACCTGTACTGTGAGGTAAACGAAAACATCAAAGCCTACGGGGTGGCAAGCCACCGCCATACGCCGGAAATTGAGGAACAGCTTTCCTATGCGTCGGGAGAACAGGTGACGATTAACTTTACCCCCCATCTGGTTCCCATGAACCGGGGTATTTTGATTACGGCGTACGCTTCCTTAAAGGCGTGCAGACAGCCCGACGGTACAATGGCGCTGCCTACGGAAAAACAGATACGGGCCGCCTATGGGAAATATTACGCGGGCGAACGTTTTGTACGCTTTTTGGAGGAGGGCGTCTGTCCGGAAACCAAGTGGGTGGAGGGCAGCAATTATGTGGATATCAATGTGAAGGTGGATCCCAGAACCAACCGTGTGATCATGATGGGGGCCATGGACAATTTGGTGAAGGGCGCGGCGGGACAGGCCGTGCAGAATATGAACCTCCTGTTTGGGCTGCCGGAGGAAGAGGGGCTTTTGATGCCTCCGATGTTCCCGTAGGGCGTGTAGATGGCAGGAATGAATTTTCAAACACGCTTTAGGGCGGCCGGGAGGAGGATATGGATAATCGTTCGTTTGATTCCGGGAGAATTGCGCGGGGCTATCTGCAGGACAGGCCGTGGCTGCACCCGCAGGTGCTTTGGATGGTCAGGCAGGAGTTGGGGCTTACAGGAAAGCTGGAGGCCGGATTGGACATTGGCTGCGGGGCCGGACTGTCCGCAAAAGCTTTGAAAGAATTGTGCGGCCATGTCACGGGAGTCGATATTTCCCCGGAAATGATCCGGGTATGCAGGGATGCATACGGGGAAGGCTATGATTTTTTGGTGTCAAAGGCGGAGGAGGTTTGTTTAGGGAGAAAATTTGATATCGTGACGGCGGCCGGGGTGGTAAACTGGGTGGAGGAAGATGCTTTTTGGGATAATCTAAAAAATCTGCTCAAAGAAAACGGGATTGTATGTATTTATGATTTTTGGATTACGGACGAAATGGAGGGCTGCCCCGCTTTCAAAATCTGGTGGGACCAAGAATACCTGCCCCGCTTTCCCAAGCCCTTTCGTAAGGAGCATGTTTGGGGAAAGACAGGGGCAGCCGGGGCGTATACCGTGGTCAGGCAGCGCGCCTGCCGCCTGACCCATACCTTTGATTTGGAGGCTTTCGTGCGTTTTATGATGATTCAGTCCAATGTCAATGGGAAAATAGAAAGTGGCAAGGTGCAGGAAAATGAAGTGCGGCAGTGGCTGGAGGAGTCCCTGCAGGGCATTTTTGCCGGACAGCCAAGAAAACTGGTATTTTTGGGGTATGTCTGGATTTGGAAATTAGGGCGTGTTTGAAAAATGAGGGGGGAACGAAATACGGAACATTTCAGAAAGCAGGCTGCGCTTGTATGGGAAAGGCTGCGCAGGGATGTGCCGGCATATGCGGCGGTTTTATTGCTTTTTCTGGGTACGTTGCCGGGATGTGGCTTACCGCAGGATGCAGGGACAAGCGGCCCTGTGGCGGCGCTCTCCCCGGCGGATGGGACAGGGAAGAGCCAGACCGTGTATGGGGATCAGGCAGAGTCCCTGATTGAAAGCAAAGCCGGGAATACCAAGGATTTGCGCCAAACCGTGCCGGAAGGGGAAATGGATACAGATTTGGGGCAGGACCGGGCTGTGCCTGTGCCTGACCGGATAAGCTTTACGGATGTCAAGGGACAGACGTATACGTTTTCGGTGAATCCGGCCATTGCAAGGCACGAATACGACCTACAGGCTTTTGTCAGGGATGAAGACCGGCTCTCCTATGTGGGCGACACCGGTTTTTGCAGCAGGCTGGGATTGGATGTCAGCCATTACCACGGGACAATTGATTGGGGAAAGGTGAAAGAGGACGGCTTTTCCTTTGCTTTTATCCGGCTTGGATGCAGGGGGTACGGGGAAGCGGGGGAGATTCGCTTAGACCGGGAGTTTAAAAATAACATGGAAAATGCCCTCGCGGCGGGACTGGATGTGGGAGTATACTTTTTTTCACAGGCGGTAAACGAAGAGGAGGCGGTGGAAGAGGCGGCGTTTGTCCTGGAAAACCTCGAAGGCTACCAGCTGCAGCTTCCGGTGGTTTTTGATCCGGAGCGCATTGATTGGGACGAGGCCCGCACGGATTGTGTTTCGGGCAGGCAGTTTACCGAAAATGCGGAGGCTTTCTGCAGTATGGTGGAGGAGGCCGGTTTTGCGCCCATGCTCTATTGCAATTTATACTGGCAGGCTTTTGAATTGGATTTGGAGAGGCTTTCCCGGATTCCCATTTGGTATGCGGATTACGAAAAGCTTCCCCAGACCCCGTACCGGTTTGCTTTTTGGCAGTATACCAATGAGGGAAGCGTGGACGGCATCACCGGCCCGGTGGATTTAAATATCCAGCTGATTCCCGCCGCACCGCCTGCCTACATGCCGCCCGGATCCATGCGAAACGAAATGCCATGCCCATGAATCGCAGCCAACGCCCCGTCCGGGGCGCAATCCCGTATGAGTTTTTGCTTGCATATAGGGAGGGGCTGGGATATAATAGCATCAGGCATTTTATGTCGGATAGGGCGCAGGGAGCGCCTGAAGTAGAAGAATAAGGTACGAGGCCAGCGGCGTGGGCGGCTGGCGGCATGGAGGGTATTATGGCATTATTGGAACAGTGGAGAAAGATCGCGTATGACCAGCAGGCGGACAAGAATAAGCTGCAGCGGTTTTGGGCAGTTTATTTTGAGAGTGAGAAGCAGATTTATGCCCAGCTTTTGAAAAATCCGGACGAGGTGGTGCGGGGTACGGTCAAAGAACTGGCGGATAAATATGAGATCAGCGTCATGACGATGACCGGTTTTCTGGATGGAATCAACGACAGCCTGATCGAGCCCAATCCCATTGAGGAGATGGAAGAGGACACGGTTGTCAATCTGGGATTTGGCAAAGAACTTTTGTATAAAAATATGGTTGCCGCAGATGCGGATTGGTTATACAATTTGGAAGAGTGGAACGATATTTTCGACGAGGATACCCGTAAGGAACTGTACAAGGAACAGAAGCGTTCCACCACGGTGGTCAAGGCGGCAAAGGTGTACGCCAATGATCCCTGCCCCTGCGGAAGCGGCAAGAAATACAAAAAGTGCTGCGGAAGAAATAAATAATCTGTTTGGAAAACCGGCGCCATTTAGGGCAAGCTTTGTCTAAATGGCGCCGGTTTGCTGCAAAGGGGAAGAAGGGGATGAATCACAAAGACGGTATATGGGCGAAGCAAATTCTTGACAGCAGAAATGAGGAGGGAATGTGGGGGAATTTCCACACATTAAGCCGGCCTGGCCATAACAAAGCCATTACCACCGAGCAGGCGATACGCAGACTGGGGGTTTTGGGATTTACGAAGGAGGATGAAGCGGTCCGGACGGTTTTGGATCGGATGTGCCTGTGTGTTTTAGGTCAGGAAAAAATAGATTCGTATTATGAGAAAACGCATGACTGGCCGTTGTTTGAAAAGCTGATGCTTTCCGCATGGATCAGGATTTTTGACCCTGCAAATGAAATTGCCCTTTCCGTTGCCAGGCAGTGGGCGTTTATTGTAGAGAAGGCATTTGGCAGTGGGCGGTATGACGAAAATGACGACAGGGAAGCGTTTTACCTGCAATTTGGAAGAAAACCCAAAAGTGGGTTTGAGACAGGATTTGGCGCGTTTTATCATGTAGCGTTGCTGCAGGGGGTTTTAACCGATGAAACGGAAAGCCTTTTGCTGGATTATTATCTGACAAGACCGGAAGGAATTTACTATATTTACGATAAATGTCTTGGCACATTGCCGGAAGTATTTGCCTCCAAAAAGACAAGCTGCTATTTGGCGGCAATGGAACTGCTTTCGGGGTACCGGCAGGCTAGGGGCAAGCTGGGATTTGTCGCAGAGTGGCTGACTGCCAACAGAAACGAAGAGGGAAAATGGGATTTGGGGACAGGCGTAAAAGACGGGGTGTATTTTCCTCTATCGGATTCCTGGCGGAAACAGGAATACAGGGTATCGGATTGTACAGAAAGGATTACCAAGCTGCTGCAAAAGCTTTGAGGGCGGGGCGTGATGCATATTGGCGGTGGTTGCTCGGCGCTTATTTGGCGTGGCCAAAGAGGAACGTAGAAAAGGTAACGCTGGGCAGGAAAGTAAAATAAAAGGGGAAAGGATTGGAAAAATGGAAAACAGAGAAGACAGGGCAGTGGAATTGTTTACATCCGGGTATAACTGCGCGCAGTCCGTTTTTGCGGCGTATGCGGATTTGTTCGGTATGGATTTTGAGACGGCATTGAAGCTTTCCTGCCCCATGGGCGGCGGTATGGGGCGGATGCGGGAGGTCTGCGGTGCGGTTTCCTCCATGGCCCTGCTGTCCGGGTTAAAGGATGGCAACACCGATCCGCAAAATGAAGAGGCCAAGAAGGCGGCCTATGAACAGGTACGAACCATGGCGGCCGCTTTTTTGGAGGAACATGGGACAATCCTGTGCCGGGAGCTTTTGGGGATCGACAAAATGGAGGAAAGCGCGGCGCCGTCCGTGCGGACGCCGGAATATTATGCGTCCCGGCCCTGTGTCAAAATCATCCGTAGCGCGGCACGCATCATTGCGGCGTATTTGTGAAGGATAAAAATAGTCCGATACGGAACCCAATTTTATAGGCAGGGCATGGGCAGTTTCCCGGTATGTCCTCCTTGGGTGATTGATTATCATAGTTGTGCAGGGGCGGCTGATGAAGGAAAATGTAATTCCGTGGAAGGCCAGACCGAGGTATGAATGGGTATGAATATTGAAACCCTGCAACAGTGGCAAATGAATTGGTGGGAAACGGAAAATAGTAGTGGAAAAAAGTTCCTTTTTTTTGTATAATGTAGTTATCAAAATGTTAAGGATGTTGTCGCCAGTGTTAAGGGGTACGACGGGGGTGCGTGCCGAAAGCAGATGGCAGAAAAATGTTACCGGCCGTAAAACGGGCCGCAACGAAAAAAGGGAGGAGAGTGCCATGCAATACGGACATTTTGACAACGAGAAACGGGAGTATGTGATCGACCGTGTGGATCTGCCCACATCCTGGACCAACTACATCGGGCTGGAGAATTTGTGTGCGGTGATGAACCACACGGCAGGCGGCTATATGTTTTATAAGTCGCCGGAGTACCACCGGATTACGCGCTTTCGGGCAAACGCGGTTCCGATGGACAGGCCGGGCCATTATGTGTACATCCGGGACAATGGGGACAAGGATTATTGGAGCGTTTCCTGGCAGCCGGTGGGTAAGCCCCTTGACCAGGCGTCCTATACCTGCCGCCATGGGATGTCCTACACCGTTTACGAGTCGCTGTACAAAAAAATCAGGGCCAGCCAGACGCTGGTGGTACCCCTTGGGGATGCGGTGGAACTGTGGGATGTGAAGATTAAAAATGAGGACGACAAGCCGCGGCAGTTGAGCGTTTTTTCCTACTGTGAGTTGTCCTTCCATCACATCACCATCGACAACCAGAACCATCAGATGAGCCTGTACTGTTCCGGTTCCTCCTACGAGGACGGCGTGATCGAGCAGGATCTTTTCTACGAGGAATTCGGGTTCCAGTATTTTACCGGCAACTTTGAACCGGACGGGTTCGACTGCCTGCGGGACAGCTTTATCGGGGATTACCGCACCGAGAACAATCCGGTGGCCGTGGAGGACGGGCACTGCAGTGGCTCCTTTGAATTGGGCAACAATCATTGCGGAAGCCTGCAAAAGAACCTTACGCTTGCCCCCGGAGAGGAAGTGCGTCTGGTATTTATGCTGGGCGAGGGCAGACGGGAAGTCGGGCAAAAGATGCGCAGGAAATACCAGGATCCGGCGGCGGTGGACGCTGTATACGGGGCGCTTGCCGCGTACTGGAACGACAAGTTTGACAAGCTGCAGATTGCCACGCCCAACGAGGGCATGAATACCCTGATCAATACGTGGACGCTGTATCAGTCCGAGATTAACGTGATGTTTTCCCGTTTTGCCTCCTTTATCGAGGTCGGCGGACGGACGGGACTGGGATACCGGGATACTGCGCAGGATGCGATGACCATTCCCCATTCCAATCCGGCAAAGTGCCGGCAGCGTATCGAGGAATTGCTGCGGGGGCTGGTGTCGGAAGGGTACGGCCTGCATCTGTTCGATCCCAGCTGGTTTTTGCCGGATGAGGAGGTCAAGCCTTTCAAATCCCCTACGGTAGTGCCCACGCCCAGCCGGGAGGATATGGTGCACGGTTTGAAGGACGCCTGCTCCGACGACGCCCTGTGGCTGGTTCCCTCCATTGTGGAATATATCAAGGAAACCGGGGAGTTTTCATTCGCGGACGAGGTGTATACCTATGCGGATGGCGGGGAGGGCTCCGTCTATGAGCATATGAAGAAGATTTTGGATTTTTCCGCCAGACAGGTGGGGGCGACGGGAGTCTGCAAGGGTTTGCGGGCGGATTGGAACGACTGTTTAAATCTGGGCGGCGGGGAGAGCGCGCTGGTTTCCTTCCTGCATTACTGGGCGCTGACCAATTTCATTGAACTGGCGGCCTTTTTGGGACGCATGCAGGATGTGGAAACATACGGACAGATTGCGGCCCATGTGAAGGAGGTGTGCAACACCCAGCTTTGGGACGGGGATTGGTTTATCCGCGGCATCACCAAAAACGGCAAAAAGATCGGTACCAAAGCAGACCGGGAGGGGCGGGTACACTTGGAATCCAATTCCTGGGCGGTGCTTTCCGGTGCGGCGGATCCGGAAAAGGGCAAAAAGGCCATGGACAGCGTGGACGCGTATCTGTATACGCCTTACGGAATCATGCTGAACGCCCCCTCCTATACGGAGCCGGATGACGATATCGGGTTCGTGACCCGGGTGTATCCGGGACTGAAGGAAAACGGTTCCATTTTCTCCCATCCCAACCCCTGGGCATGGGCGGCGGAATGCGTGCTGGGACGCGGCGACCGGGCAATGAAATTTTACGATGCTTTGTGTCCTTATTGGCAGAACGATAAAATTGAAACCAGAAGGGCGGAGCCTTATTCCTATTGCCAGTTTATCTCCGGCAAGGATCATTCCCGTTACGGCTGGGCCCATCATCCTTTCATGACGGGAAGCGGCGGCTGGTCCTACTTTAGCGCCACCCGCTATATGCTGGGCGTGCGTCCCCAGTTTGACAGCCTCCTGATTGATCCCTGTATCCCGGCGGACTGGAAGGGCTTTTCCGTGCACCGCGTGTGGAGGGGCGCAACGTTTGACATTGAGGTGGTCAATCACAGCGGCTCCATGAAGGGCGTGCGGGAACTTTACCTGGACGGGGAAAAGGTGGACAAGATTTTGGTGCAGGAGGCAGGCAGCAGGCATACGGTGCAGGCTGTGATGTAAATTGGGGAACTGTGCAGACAGGACTGTGTGCACGGATATAATTTGAATGCCTGCCAGGGCGGGCGGACAGGAGCAGATATGGTTAAATTTGGTACGGGCGGCTGGAGGGCTGTCATCGGGGATGATTTTACGAAAGCGAATATCCAGCTTTTGACAAAAGCGTTGTGTGAAAAAATGAAACGGGAGGGCGTTGCCGACAAGGGCGTGGTGCTGGGTTACGACAGGCGTTTTTTGGCAAAGGAAGCCATGCAGTGGGCCGGGCAGGTATTTGCAGCAGAGGGGATCAAAGCTTTATTGGTGAACAAATCTTCACCGACGCCGCTGGTCATGTTTTACGTCATGAAGCATGAACTGCCTTACGGGATGATGATCACGGCCAGCCATAACCCGGCGATTTACAACGGTATCAAGGTCTTTACGGCGGGGGGCCGGGACGCGGACGAGGTGCAGACAGGGGAAATCGAAGAGATCATAGCGGGCATTGCGCCGCAGGATGTGCATGCCATGGGCTATGAGGAGGCCAAGGCCGCCGGACTGATTGAGGAGATTTATCCCCTTAACGAGTATTTGGACAATATCATTGATGCGGTCAATATGAAGGCCATCCGTGACGCACGGCTCAAGATTGCGCTGGATCCCATGTACGGTGTCAGCGAGACCTCCCTTAAGACGATTTTGCTGACGGCAAGGTGTGAGGTGGACACCATTCATGAAAGGCACGATACCCTTTTTGGGGGCAAGCTTCCTGCGCCAAACGCTGCGACGCTGCGGCCGCTGCAGAATTTTGTGCTGGACGCCAACTGTGATATCGGCATCGCCACGGACGGTGATGCGGACCGGCTGGGCGTAATTGACGATACGGGACGTTTTTTGCATCCCAATGATATTCTCGTGCTGCTGTATTATTACCTAATTAAGTATAAGGGCTGGAAGGGGCCGGTGGTGCGCAATATTTGTACCACCCACATGCTTGACAAGGTGGCGGAACGGTTCGGGGAAAAGTGCTATGAGGTGCCGGTGGGCTTTAAACATATTTCCGCAAAGATGAACGAAACCGATGCGGTGATCGGCGGCGAATCCTCCGGTGGATTGACGGTTCGGGGACATATCAAAGGCAAGGACGGTGTTTATGCCGCTTCCCTGCTGGTGGAGATGATCGCCGTGACGGGCAAGAAACTGTCCCGGATTTATCAGGATATCGAAGCGGAATGCGGCTCCATCCATATGGAAGAGCGGGATTATAAGTTTACCCAGAAAAAGAAGGAGGAAGTGCACAATACCCTGATGGTGGAAAAGAAGATCCCCAATCTCCCCTTCGCGGTGGAACGCGTCTCCTATCTGGACGGCAGCAAGGTTTACTTTACCAATGGCGGCTGGGTGGTCGCAAGGTTCTCCGGAACGGAACCGCTGATCCGCATTTTCTGCGAGATGCCTACGCCAAAGGAGGCCCAGACGGTGAGCGAGATTTATGAGGAATTTTTGGATCTGAAAAAGTAAAGAAAAGGCTTTACAAATCGTAAAAAGTGCATTAAGATAGCAATAGATAAGAAAAATGCGCTGAAGAGAAGAGTAGGACTGTGGAATGTGACAGAGAGGGATGCCGGTGTGGCTTTAGGCAGCACTGCGCTGGGAGCATCCTGACAGGCAGCAGTTTGAAAACCGGCTCTGAGCGGCCCCAATACGGCCCGGTGACTCCGTTATCGTCAAGGAGTGGTCTGCCGGTTTTTTGGCAGGCAAGCAGGGTGGAACCGCGTACGATACGTCCCATGCATTACGAGCGTAATGCATGGGCTTTTTTTATACGATAGGAAACTTCATTTCTTATCGTATAAAAAAGGACGGTAATGCGTACTCACACGCAGAGAAAAAGTTGCCTGACGGCAACCGCGCTTGACGCGGCGTGTGCGCAAAGCGCACACTTTTTTATCCCTGCGGGCAAAGGGCTGATACTGGCGAATTCATGCGCAGCGGCGCGCCGCAAAGTGGCGCAGATGAAAAGGAGGAGCATATGAAAGAAAAAATGGAAACCGTGCAGAAATTTTTGGCAGAAAAAGAGGAGAACACCAGACTGGACGTAATCTTATGTCTGTTGATTGCGTTTTTGTCCGGCATGGTGGTCGGCCTGCTGACCGCGCCGGCAAGAAAATCAAGACGGTTTTATGGCTGTTTTAACGGAAACCTTAACGGCAACAGCGGTGCGGAAGGGGACTGCTGCTGTGGGGAATGTGAAAAAGAAGGGGAGGACGCTTAGCATGAAAATAACATTAAAAGACGGTTCCGTCAAAGAATATGCACATGCGATGACGGTGATGGATATTGCGAAAGACATCAGCGAAGGGCTTGCCCGCGTGGCGGTTGCGGGGGAACTGGACGGGGAAACGGTGGATTTCCGCACAGTGGTGGAGAAGGACGCCTGTTTAAATATTTTGACGGCAAAAGGCGAAAAGGGACTGGCGGTTTTGCGCCATACGGCCAGCCATGTGATGGCGCAGGCCTTAAAGAGGCTCTATCCTGACAGCAAGCTGGCCATCGGCCCTTCCATTGCGGACGGGTTTTACTATGACGTGGAATTTGCGTCTCCCCTTACCAGCGATGACTTTGAAAAGATCGAAGCAGAGATGAAAAAGATCATCAAAGAGGACTTGGAAATTACCCGGTTTACGATGCCCCGGGAGGAGGCAATCGCCTATATGAAGGAGCGCAGTGAACCGTATAAGGTGGAACTGATTGAGGATTTGCCCAAAGACGCGCAGATCAGCTTTTACAGCCAGGGGGAGTTTGTGGATTTGTGCGCGGGTCCCCATCTTGCCAGCACCAAGGATGTGGGAAAAGCGTTCAAAATCATGAGCCTTGCGGGCGCTTACTGGCGGGGCGATGAGCACAACAAAATGCTTACCAGACTCTATGCGACGGCTTTTGTCAAAAAGGACGAATTGGAAGCATACATTACCATGATGGAGGAAGCCAAAAAGCGCGACCACAGAAAGAGATCGGAAGAGCA
>CARDPF010000041.1 GCA_948960675.1 uncultured Eisenbergiella sp. | reverse complement strand
GCCCTGCCTCCCGCGCCCCTCTTCCGACAGCCGCAGCAAAAAGCGCGGGGCAAAGCAGCCCGGATTTCATTAGCCGCGTAAACGGCTAAATTTCATACCACACAATCTGGTTGGCTTCCAGCTGCAGCGCAAAACAACTTCCGTCCCCCCGGTATATGGTGGTAGACTGCGGCTCGTACGTGTTGTTTACGACACAATACTTGCCGTTTTTGATATAAGCGTGTACTTCTACATTATAATTGGAGGAAAACCATTTGTAAATGTTTTCTTCCTCCCTGGCGCTCCAAAGAATCGCACGGTACAAAAGCCTGCTGTTGGCAAAGCTGTAGGGCAGTCCGCTGATATAGACGCTGCGGCCCTCCCCGAATGTATGGACGGCAAGGTTGACTTCCTGCTCCTTGGACACCAGCACTTCGGCATCCTCCAGCGCATAGACATATTTTTTGCATTCCCCAAAATCAATATCCCCTACCGCGTCCTGCGTGATAAAGTGGCTGTGGTTTTCCCAGTTGTATTTGTCGTAGCCCAGTGTGAAATTCCGTTCCTCCTCCACGCCCAATACATTGGCAAGCTGGAAAAACCGCCCGTTTGCCTGATGGCCGCTGGGTTCCCCCACACCGATAAAGCCGCCGCCCTCATGGACAAACCGCTTGACGGCCGCTGCAATCTGCGGGTTGCACCACCATTCCCCGCCGGTCTGCGCCGTATCCGCCTCCCCCACATTGATGATCACATCAATATCCTTTAAGATTTCTTCATTTTCCAGGATATCGGCAAAGCTGATGAACCTTACGTCGAAGGGCGCGCCGGACAATGCTTCAATAATGCCCGCATATGAATAATTTTGCTTAAAGTAAATGCTGTGGTGCACCATATGGTTTCCCCACGCCCGCATTTTTCCCCAGCAATTTAAAACCGCCACCCTTTTCACACAGTACGGTGTGGTTCCCTTGATATTTTCATACAATTCCCGAAACTCCGCGCACACCGATTCCACGTATTCCACAAAATCCGGAAATGCGGCGGCAAGTTTTAAATAACCGCCATAGCCGATCCGGTCAATGGGCTTTCGCAGGATGGCCCGGCGCGCCGTCACCCAGTTGTACTTTGCCTCCTTCACAGGGTCTCCCCCCTCATGGAAGGTGTCCGGGAAAAAGTATGGCAAAAACCGGCCTTCCGTGTACTTCACCCCTTCAATATCACTGATCAGCCGCAGGGTTGCACCGTTTCCCACGCTTCCCACCACCGCATCCAGACCGATGGTCTTAAATTCGTCCATGAAGGGCTCCGTACCGATCCAGTGATCCCCCAGAAACATCATGGCTTCCTTGCCGTACTCGTGACAAATGTCAACCATCTCCTTTGCGATCTTTGCCACCTCCCGGCGCTGGAAAGCCTGAAAGTCCTGAAACTGTTTTGTCGGTATCCGGTATTGGTTATTATAATACCCCTGGTCAATGATGTATTCGGGCCGGAAAGGATACCCGGCCTCCCGTTCAAACTGTTCCAGAATGTAAGGACTCACCGATGCGCTGTACCCGTACCACTCCACATATTTTTCCCGCGCCAGTTCGTCAAAAAGCAGGGTAAACTGGTGGAAAAAGGTGGTGAACCGCAGTACATTCACATACGGGTGCTCCGTAATGAATTTGCGCAGGCGTTCCATCGTATAGGCATGGGTTTTGGGCTGCCTGACGTCAAAGGTCATCTGGTGCTCCACGTCCTTCCAGTCATTGACCACCGCATTATACATATGCACCGGATCCCACATGATATAAGCCAAAAAGCTCACCGTATAATCGTGGAAGGGCCGTGTTTTGACCACTACCTCCCCGCTTTCCTCCTCATAATGCCAGTCAGCAGACCCCACCACCTCCCCCGTGGTGCGGTCTATCACCTCCCACCAGCGCGTGATATCATCCCGGCTGTTGGGCGCAAGCATATCCGGATACAGCCCCTTCATCAGACGGATGCGCAGCGTATCACCCTTGGCCGTGTAAAAGGGCGTCATCACATACATCTGCTGAATCTCATCCGGATTGGCCTTTGCCCACGCGTTATCCTTTCTGGTCGTATAATACGTGGAATACACCTTCATCCCGGCGTCCTTTAGCTCCACCGGAAAATCCGTCCCGTCGCAGTCGCGCACCGCGTCGGCCCCCCACCTTTTGGACAGTTCCAAAGTATCCTGGATCACATCCACGTCTGTGGGAATCGTCACCCTGCCTCTGTTTTTTTCCATGCCTCTCTCCTCTCTTATCCCTTGATACCGCCTCCTGTAACCCCTGCAATGATTTTTTCGGATAAAAAGATATACAGAAGGAAGGTCGGCATAAACACAATTACCACCGCCGCAAACAGCCCACCGTAATCACCCGTATACTTCATGGCATTGACTATCTGTAAAAGTCCTACCCCCACAGGCGTCATCTTTTCCGAACTGGCAAAAATCAGCGCCATGAAAAATTCGTTCCATACCCCCAAAAAGTTAAATATCGTCACTGTCACGATCGCTGGCTGCACCAAGGGCAGCATGATGATCCAAAACGCCTTCGCCGGCGGACAACCGTCGATGGCCGCCGCCTCCTCATAGGTCTTGGACAGCGTTGCAAAAAAGTTGAGCAGATAGACCGTGGTGGACGGCACGTTCATGAATATATATAAAATAATCAGTAAAACCCTGCCCCGGACATTCCATTTCGTGGTCAGGGAAAAAATCGGCATGATAATCATGACTGCCGGAATACTCATGGCGACGATTAAGCCCGATTTCATGACTTTGTTTCCCAAAAACTCAAAGCGGGACAATACATAAGCCGCCGGTGCAGAAATCAAAATCACACCCGTACAGGCCACTACTGCATAGAGCAGGGAATTTGCAAAGAAGACGGAAACATTCTGTGCCTTCCATGCGCTGGCATAGTTTTCAAAATGCAGTCCACTCTCAAACTTCAATACGGTTCCCGAAAAAATCTCCCGGGATGTGGAAAGGCTCGCCCCCAAAATCCACACCAGAAAGGCAGCCGTAAATCCAATCCAGACCAACACAATGATATAACCCGGAAGGAGGGAAAACTCTTTTCTCCAGTTTACCTTTTCCTTATATTTCACTTTTTTTTGCTTTGCCATTGTCATCCCTCCTTAAAATTCCAGATCATCGTCCCGCAGCAGCCCGTTCATGACCGCATAAACGAGCACAATGATGATGGCAAGAATCACCCCTACCGCCGCCCCTGCCCCGGCGTCCCTTGCTGCATTGCCCTGCGATCCGAATACGGTATCATACAGGTAAATCACCGGTACAATAGTAGTGCTCTCCGTGGAAATCGGAGAAAACATTTTCGACCATAAAAAAAATGCCGTTGTATGTACGCTCCAAAATGTGATATTCGTCTTGATGATCCCCTTCAAAAGCGGCAGGGTAATCCTCCCGAACTGCTGCACCTTATTCGCCCCGTCAATGGTTGCCGCCTCAAAAAGATCCTGCGGGATCCGCTCAATGCCACTAATGAAAATCAGCATGTAGTAACCCACTGCACCGAAGATAAATGCCCCCAGCATAGCCCAAAACTTCATGTCGGTTCCCAGCCATTTGACTCCTTTTAAGCCAAGACTTCCCAAAATCCGGTTCAGCATACCGTAATCACTGTTATAAATGTACTGGATCCACATGGTCGCCAGCGCCACTGCACTGATAACATTCGGGAGATAAATCGCCGCCCTGAAAAACTTCTTAAAACGGATGCCGCTCGTTAAGATAACCGCAAACAAGAGGGCAAAGGACAAGGTAAAAATGCCGCCCACCAGCCAAATCCGCAGCATATTCCACATAGCCAGACGATAAGTCGAACTTCCGAATATCCTTGCATAATTCCCGAGGCCGTAAAAAGTCCAGCCGGACATATCTGCAGTCACGCTCTCAATCGCAAAGAAGCTCATTAAAAATGTCCTAACCACAGGATATAAATACATGCCCGCCAGCGCAACCAGACAGGGCAGGATAAAGCACACAATCATCGTTTTATTTTTTTTCATATACCGTACTCCCTTCATGATCCGAAAAATGCCATGCAGCATGCCCCCAAAAGCCTGCACCAAAATTACGGACACACTATGCCGGGTTTTGAAAACGGAGACGGCGCTACAGCAGCACCGCCTCCGTCCAAACTACATTCTCAATCTTTTTCCGTGCAATCTTTTATAACCGATTAATACAGGGCATCCATCGCCGCCGCAAATTCTTCGCCCGTTGCAAACTTTCCTTCATACAGGTTCTTGATAACATCGCCGAAAGCCGCGCCCAAATCGGAATTCTCACTCAGACCCATATTCCAGGAAAGCGGGTTTTGGGTAGCGTTTAAGGCTTCGATCGTGCCGTCCATGATTGCAGGGGCCGTATTACTGGGATCCGCCGGAATCTGGGAAGCCGTATCCGCCATCTTCTGGTCAAATTCACCGCTGGTAAGAAGCATCAAAAAGTCAAATGCAGCCTGCGGGTTCTCGGAATAAGAAGTAATCGCCAGGGAATTGGCGCCGGCATATGCGTTGGAAGGATCCGCGCCGCCCTCCACTGCAGGATAGTTAAACATGCCCCAGTTCACTTCCGTACCGGAATTGTTGTTCACTTCTGCGCATACATAGTTTGCACAGACTACCATGGCAACCTTACCGGTCAGGCCAATCTTATTCTGGCTGGAAGGATATTCGTCAGGGGCATTCTCCGCAAGATAGCCCGCCTTGGCAAAATCTATGATATCCTGTGCAGCTTTGACAACACTCTCATTTTGGCTCCATCCGCCGTTTAAGGACAACTCCTTGATGGCTTCCTCTCCCAGATACCTGTCAAGATGATACGCAAAGGTGAAATCCGCATACGCGCCGTCCAGTGCAAGGGGCTGATATCCCTTATCCACCATCGTCTGACATGCCGTCAAAAACTCATCCCATGTAGTGGGAACCGATGTAATGCCACAGTCCGTGAAGATATCTTTATTATAGAATATACCTCCCACCTGGGGCTGCTCTGTCACGCAGGGAAGGAATCCTGCACGCTGGGTTGCAACATCATTGAAACATTTGAAGCTGGTCGCCTCATAATTTGCCGCCTTCGCCATTTCGGTCAGGTCATAGCAATAGTCTACATAAGTCTTGGCAATTCTGGAATAGTCTTCTTCAAAAATGTCGATCTTCTCGCCCGCTTCCAAAGCTGCCAGAATGATCTGCTTCACGTCACGGCCCTTCCACTCAATGTTCACGGTGGCGCCTGTCTTTTCCTTGAACGCATCCGCCGCTTCCTGAATCACCTGTCCCTGCGGCTCGTTGGAGTTCCACATGGACCAGAATGTCAGGTTCACACCGCTATAATCCGCCGCGCCGTCGCCGGAAGCCTCCGCCGGGGCCGATTCTGCAGGTGTTTCCGCCGGGGTGGACTCTGCAGGTTCTTCTGGCGGGGTGCTCTCTGCAGGAGCCGGGGTAGATGCCGCAGGGGCCGCTTCCTTACCGCAACCTGCAAGCATGGTCACTGCCATGGCAGAAACCAGTAACAGACTGAGAAATTTCTTTTTCATACATACCCTCCTTAATAAAATGAAAACGCATCGGTCAAAGTTTTGTTTCCTTCAACCTGCTCTTCCGTTTGTAATTTCAGTATATATGCTGTCCGGCATTTTGCACAACCGATATCTTGCTTCCTTTTTTATAAATCTTGCTTTATTTGCAAAAATATGTTAGAATTTTTTTTAGCAATACGCAATATGTTTCAAAATGTTTGTCCCGCCCCTTTCATCACTATGCTAAATATCAATTCATTTTTCTTCACTTTTTTTGTATTTTGCACAGGATCCCGATTTTTCTTTCCGCTTTTCTTGTTCCCGCAGGGAAAGGCTACGCAGTATTTCTAAAACAGGCATTGTGCATAACGCCGCTTTGAAACGGAGGTTGCCATGGGAATTTCCCGCTATTTGTTTACCTACGGAGAGGCCGCGCCTTTTCCGGCCAAATTGCTTTATATCACATATTCCAAATATGAACACGACTGGTACAGCCTCCCCCACACCCACCCCTTCACGGAGTTGTGCTTTATCTTACACGGCAAGGGCTCCTATCTGTTTGAGGGCCAGCCTTATCCCGTGCAAAAGGATGATTTTATCATTGTCAACTCCAATGTCTCCCACACGGAAACCTCTGACGGGGATGTCCCCCTGGAATATATTATCCTTGGTGTGGAGGGACTGGATTTTTCCCTGCGCGGAAACCGGGAGCACATTATTTTCAACTGCAAGGAAGACCATACGGATTTTTCCTTCCTGATGAATACCCTCTTGTCGGAAATGGAAACAAAAAAGCCCAACTATGAACTGATCTGCCAGAACCTTCTGGAAGTGCTCATCGTCAGGCTGACGCGCAGGCGCGCCTCCCTTGCCTTTGAGGCCATCCCCACCGTCCTGTCCAACCGGGAATGCCTCAAACTCAAGCAATATATGGATACCAATTATAACCGGAATATCACCCTGGACACGTTGGCCGAAATCTCCCATCTCAATAAGTATTACCTGGCCCACGCCTTTACCAAACGTTTCGGGGATTCTCCCATGAATTACCTGTGCAGTGTCCGGATAAAGGCCAGCAAAGAACTGCTCTCCTCCACCGACCACAGCATCACGGAAGTGGCGCATAGTTCCGGTTTTTCCTCCCAAAGCTACTTTGCCCAGTGCTTCCAAAAACACTGCGGCATGACGGCCAGCGCCTACCGCAAATCCTGCAGGGAACAAAAGGGAAAATAGCATCCTAAAATGGATAGGCCGTTCACCCCCCTGCCCCCCACAGCTTCCCGGCCAGAATAGGGAGGGGCTCCCGGAAGCGGTCAAAGAGAGCGTCTTCCGTAATGGTTTCACCGTTTAGCCACATCCAGTCGTTCCACATCATATAGACACTGCCCAGCATCCGGGGCGAATAAGCGGGAAGCTCCCAAATGCGTTCTGCGGTTTCAAACCGGTTGGGCTGCCAGCTGTTTTGCAAAAATGCCATGTCCAGACGGTCGTAGCCGCCTCCGGGGATGATGTAAAGGCTGCTGCTTAAGGAATTGATAATGCCAAAGCCCGCCCCATACATTTCCTGCGGGTCGGCCCAGTCCGTATCCCAGATATGCATCTGCAGGCTCCTGGATACACTGGACCAGTCCGCCTCTGTCCCGGACAGGCTGCCCCAAACCCGGATTTGCTTACCGGGGGCAAGCCCGGATACATACCCGGATATCTCCTGCAAATAGGAGACATATGCTGCATCGTCCCCGAAATACTCGTCCATTCCGATGTGCACCGCCCTGCAGCCCCCAAAGGCGGCCCCGTTTTGGCCATCCTCCGTCAAGTACTCCTCCCATAAGGCTTTGACCAGCGCGACAGCCTCCGGGTTAGAGACATCCAGCTGGTCTATGCCCTCCGGATTGCGCGACAGCCCCAGCTTTGGAAATACCTTGGTGATGGCAAGGCTGTGGGCGGGCGTATCAATCTCCGGAACCACCTCCACCCCGTAAGCCGCCGCATCCTCCACAAACCGTGCAAATTCTTCCTTCGTATAAAAGAGATCCGCCGAGGTGATTTTTTCCCCGTTTTCATTCCCCAGCCGCGATTCCAGCCGGAAGCCTGCATACAGGCCCCTTGCCCCCTCTACGGTTTTATCATATTCGCTCTGGGCAATGATCTGGTTATCGTTCAAATGAATCTGCAGGGTATTCATTTTCTGCCGGGAGAGTTCCCTCACCATCCGGTACAAAAGTTCCAGGGAAACCGGCCTGCGGCCCACGTCAATGCCAAATCCCCGGACGCTATAGCGCGGGTAATCCCGCAGAATGCCTACAAGCAGTTTCCCATCCGATTTTTCCAGCAAATCCAGAAAAGACACACAGCCCCACCGGATTCCCTGCGCCGTTTCGGCCAAAATCCGCACATCCTGATCCCGCATGCCCAAAACTTCCCCTCCACCGGCCTGTCCCTGTGTCCCGATCCAGATCTCAAACCCTTCCTGCCCCAGGCCTGACGGCCAATCTGCATCGGAACCGTTTTCTTCCCCCCCTTCCAGAAGAAGAAAGATTTTTCCCTTATCCCCGTCGGCTTTTCCGGACATAAGGTCTTTTTCCCCGCCTCCTATTTCCACCGTTTTCCCCAAATATGCGGAAAGCTCCCGGGCAAACAGCCGGGCGGCGGGCAGCAGTTCCTGTTCCCGCCCTTTTTGTAAAATAAGTTCATATGCTTCCGCCAACAACACCTGATGCCCCCCGGCCCTCCATTCCATGGCGCTAAAGCCCTCCGGCAGGGGATATCCTGCCGGTGCCGCTGTTCCCCTCTCCTGCCCTGCCCCGTCCTGTCCGGCCTTACAACCCGCCGCAATCTCCACCGGCATCCCCGGCAGTTCCCGGCGCACCCCGTCTTTGACCAACGCATATCCCAATTCCACTTCCACCAAAGAGAGCGTATCCGCAATCCTCCCTTTGGCATCCACCACCGTCCCGTAGTCCGCCCCCACAAATTCCAGGGCATATCCCTGCGGTATATGCAGCTTGGGAAGCACGCGGCGGCTGCCCGGCGCAATCACGGGCTTTTCAATCAGGAAGCTGTCCTCGATCCCCTCATACACCTCCAGTTCCAGCACGGAAACATTCTGGTAATACAGGCTCAAATCCTCTTCTTCCTTGCGCACCTGCGTCACATGCAGCCGCAGGCGCTTGGCCCGTACCGGGGTATCCAGATAAATATCCTGCGTCTTTTGGGCAGGCGGCTCCTCAAACCGGGCAGCCACCTGCCACTCCTCCCCCCCTGCCGCATATTCCAGCGCATAAGCGCAGGCATTGGTGCGCTCCCAGTAAATGCGTACCAGCCCTACCGCAACCTCCTCCGGAAAGCAAACCTCCAGCCAATGCTCGTTATTTTCCCAATCGTTGGCCGAGGACCACCGGCTCTTTGTATCGTCCCAAACCCCGTCCCTGCATTTTTCCGGGGAAAAGGCAGCCTCCTCCCGGCTGTCCGCCATCATGCGCACACCCGCATGCAGCGCCAGGTTTTCCCCTACCGTCTCCACCCAAATCCCCTCCGGCTGTGCCTGCGACCAAAACAAATGCCAGCTGTCCTGTTTTGTAAAATCTGCCGCCAGTTCGCCGCCGCCTGCCAAAACCGCCGCCAAGGCTGCCGCCAGGACTGTGCAGGCCGCCATCCGTTTTCCCACTCTGGCCAAAAATTTTTCCAACGCCTCAGCCTCCCATTCCCGACAGCCGCCAAACCAGATAGCACACAAGCCCTACCGCCGGAATCACATATACCGCCAACAGCCCTCCCACAAAAACAAGTCCATACAATGCCCCAGACAGCCGCCGCGCCAAGGGCAGACGTCCTGTCGGCCACATTATGCCAAGCAGCCCAAGAAACGTCAGGCAAAGCCCGCCCCAAAGCCCCGGCGGCACAAACCCCAGCCGGATTTCATTGTGGCCGTCCTCCACGCAAATACCCAGAAAACCGCCGAATACGGTCTCTGTCTTAGCCGCTTTTTGGTTGACTTGCAAATGCCATCCCTCCAGCGCGGCAACCGGCAAAAATACAAGCTGCCCCTTTTGGGCATCGTCAAGGGTAACCAAAATTTGCCCTTCCCGCTCCCTAACCTTTACCTGCAAAGCCGCACGGGACCTGCGCTGTGCAAAAGCCTTTTCCCAAGCGCCCCTGTCCAGAATGCCTGCCTCCATGTTTTCTGTGGATAAGGCTACGCCGTTTTTGTCCCTTACCGTAAACGTGATTTCCTCCCCCGCAAAAGTACCCAATTCCACAAGCCTGTGGGGACTAAACCGGGTGTCTCCTTCTGCAAGCTCCAATTCCCGTCCGTTCACCCAGAGCGTAAAGTCCCCCGCCACCCGGGCCAAATCCAAATAAACGGTCCGCTCTCCGGCAAGCAAAAGGGAAACGTCCCCCCCGCCCTGCAAGGGCCGCCAGCTTTTCCTGTCTTTCCAGCACGGACATTTCCCCCGTCCATGCCGCTTCCCCTTTTTCCAGCAGCAACGCGCCGGATAATACCCCATCCGAAACCGCCGTCCCGCCCACCGACTGGGTAGCCACCCAGGGCGTCAGATAGCCCAGCGCTTCCATGGCCTGTTGAAACCCCCGGTCAGCCGTGGGGAAGTAACCGTCCAGAGAGCTTTTCCCGTTCACCAGCGGCGCATTTAGGGGCAGGGCCGGATCCCCCTTTTCGTGCCGCAAAAGTTCCTCCCCCTGCCCGTCTTCCAACAGCGCTTTTTCCTTCCCCTGCGCCGCCTCCAGGGTCATCCGCCGGTATGCCCCTTCGTTGGACTGCCGCACGGCATTGCCTACAGGCAGAAACAAAAACATATACAGACACAAGCCACAGGCCATAACCGGTACAAGCATTTCCTTTTGACTGCCGGTTCCGCCTAGCCCGGCAAAAGCGCACAGCGCAGCGCCAAAAAGGAGCAGCAAAATCACGCAGACCTGCGCCGTTTCTTTTGGGCAAACCGCACTGATCGCCAGACTGTGAAAGGCCTGCACAATCCGTTCCTCCCAACAAAAAGTGAGCGCCAGCGCGATCCCGCAAAGTCCAATGCAGCACAAGCCCCACAGGGCAAAACGCCGCTTTTTTGGCGTTTTGGCTCCTTCAAAACCCGTCGAAACCGTTGCCCCTTCCTCCCTCTGTACCAGCAGGCATTTGACCAGACAGACCTGGGCCAACAGCACCATATAGGCATACCGCACCGGAAAGCAAACGTAGGAGCCCATATGCCAAAGCAGGTTGGAGGGCTGCAAAAGCACCGTCAGCAATAGCCATGCATATAGAACGAGAAAAAAGCGTTCCCGTCCGGAAAATACATTCCAAATCCGCCCCCCTTTTTGACGCCCTTTCAGGCGCCCGGCAAGCAGCCACAAAAATGCCGCCCAAAGCAGGGGATGTCCGACCTGAAAGAGCCGTTCAAACAAATCGTCCAACCCGTGCCGTTTCATCACCCCAAGGTAAGACAGGTTTTCCCCCGCCCGGGAGGAGGAAAGCAAAATGCGTATGTTGGGCAAAAGAACCGCTCCCGCCAGACACACGCCCACCGCGGTATAAAATGCCAAACGGCACACCGCCTGCGCCTGCCCACCGTTTAGGTCTTTGTCCTGCATTTCCTCCTGTGGATTTTTAGGGCCTTTGTGAAACAAAAAGTATATCCCGCTTCCGAAAAGCGTGGCCAAAAGCGTCATAAAGCCCAGCTGTACGCTCAAAACCAGCTGGTATCCAAGCAGTACGGCATACATACGCCCCCGCCCTTTTGCCAGCAGCCCATACAGCGCCCGGATAAACAGCGGAAACAGCACCGGAAAATACATCCACTTGATAATCTGGTAATTGTACGCCGTATACCCGCAAAACGCATAACACAGACTCAACTCCACATTCCAGCGCCGGTTTTTGGGAAACAGCCGTAACAGCAGGGAATTGGCCGAGGCGGCGGCGGCAGACAGATAGCAAAGCAGAAGTACGTTTACCGCCAGATAGATCCGCTCCCTTCCAAACAGAAAAAGAAGATAATTAAAGGGATTCAAAAGCTCGTTGACCGTATCCACGTACAGGTTTGCGCCGCCCGAGACATGAAAATCCAAAAACAGGTTTTTTACCCCTGCCGCTACGTCATAAAAACGGTATAAGAGCGGCACATACTGGGAATACAGGTCGGTGGCCATAACGGAACCGCCCCCAAAAGGATACAGCCCTTTTACCAGATACAACACCGAAAAAAGCCCTACCGTAAGCAGGGCGGCAGCCATAGGCTGTCCGGTTGCCATCCTCCGTTTTTTTTCTTCCGCCATTATCAACCTATCCCCCATACCTTCCCTTCACTCTTTATGTAAAAAGTCATAAAACATTTTGTTATTGTAACGCTGGCCCAACAATTGATCCAGCTTTTCTTCTTCCACATATTCCTTTAGCTTTTCCCCCCTGCTGACCATATCCTTCGTCATGCGGGCATATGCGACATCACTGCCGTGAAATCCGTCCACAAAATAGGAATCGTCCATATCCAAAACGGAAATGTCGGTATAATCAAAATATTCATAACCATACTTTTGAAACAATATTCCGCACGCTGTACCTATTTCATCCAAATAGCCATACTTACCGCTTGCCACCATGTCATCATAAACGCTGGGGGCATACGGCGGTACAAATCCGATTACTTCAATTTCTTTCCCTTTACAATACTCCAAAAGAGCCTCCAAATATCCGCATGACTTTTTGTCCATGTGCTCTCCCCATTCAAACCGGCCGAATCCGCCCGCAATCCGCTCAAATGTATCCTTGAACCTATTTTCTCCCGGTTCCTTTGGTTCACGATAGATTTCCCCGTAATAATATGACCCGTCCCACAGATAACCGATCGGCCCTGCGACCAGCTGCGGGAAAAATGAGACAAAAACCGCATATTTACCAAAATGCTTTTCCGGCTGTATCCTGCCCCGATAGACGTCTATGACATAGCTAAGCGTCTGGAACGTATAAAAGGAAATTCCCACCGGCAGCAGCAGGCGCAGCGTAACCGGATGCAGCTGTAAGGAGAACAGTTTCATAAAATCACACCAAACACCTGCAAAGAAATTGTAGTACTTAAATAAAAACAACACCCCCAGACAAAGAAACGCAGCCCCAGACAAAATAAGCCGCTTCCCCTTTGCCGATGACGTATTGACCAGCAGGCGTCCGCACAGATAAGACGCTCCCGTCGTAAACAAAATCAAAACCACATAGCCGGCATTCCAACTCATATAAAAATAATAGCTGGAAACCAGCAATACCATCCATTGATGTTTCTTTGGAATCCGCCAATACACCAAAAATACGATCGGGAAAAATACCGCAAAAGCAATAGAATTAAAACTCATAGTCCCCCTCCAATACCTATTTCCCAACAAAGCGATTGCGCTATCCCAGACACCACACACCGACCATCGCCGTGCTAAGCAGGCAAAACAGGGCCAGCAGTCCCGTTAACACCCTTCTGCCCCGGATTTTCCCCGTTTCCCCCATCCGCTGCCAGACAAGACCCAGGGCCACCGCCGGAAACAGCAGTTCAATTTCGATATAACGGAAATGCATGCTGCATTGCTGGGGATAATCGTAAGCAAATTTTAAATAAAAAAGCAGGTGCACCAAATACCCGGCGGCAAAAAGGATCCGGTGGGGCATCGCAACCGGCACCATCGCTTCCCAACGCCTGCAGTCCCTGATACACAGACAGCGAACCGTTCCCAGCAAAAAAATTTTTACAAACGCAAGCAGGGCCAAAAACGCCAGCAGGGCCCCTACAGCCATCAAAAGCACCGCCAAAACCTTCACACCGGCCCCCACACCGGCCATGTCCCACTCCCCCAGCACCGACGTGCGGATCAGCTGCATCCACACATTATAGCCGCAGCCCACCTTAAAGTGCAGCAGGTTGTCCAGCATCTCTTGGGGAATGGGCCACAAAAACCGGTTCACCACCGGAACGTTTCCCGTATACTGCCAGGAATCCTTTGGCAGCGTATACACCCATACCAGCGGCATCCGGTACAAAATGGCGTTGCGCACATAAAAGGCCATGCCCAGGGGAACGGAAATTGCGCCAAACACCACACACTGCCACAGCCGCTTTTTGAGCCTCCACCACCCATGCCGTTTATAGTCCGTCACCAGTACATACAAAAACACAAATGCCATGGGAAACGCCATCTGCGCCACGTTCTGTTTGGTCAGCATCCCCAGCCCCAAAGACAACGCCATGGCTATGGCATTCCCCATGCCCTGCTGTTGGCTCCACCGCATGGCCGTATACACACACAGCAGCGTAAACAAAAGGCTCATGCAATCGTTGTTGACACTGCCCGAAAGCAACACCAGGGCCGGATGGAAGGCAAACAGCGTCATCAGAAAGCATACCGTGTCCTCCTCCAGCGCAAGGCTTTGCAATATTTGAAACAAAACCACCAAAATCAACAGGCTGCTCACAAACGGAACCACCTGTATGGCCTCCTCCAGCACATCCGTATGATGGACAAAAAGGGAGAGAAACTTCATCCAAAGCGCACAGACATAGTGGTGCAGGGGCGGATGGTGAAACTGGTATACGCTGGTGGGATCAAAATCCGGCAGTTTCCAGTTTTCATAGAAGTACTGGATATACGCCAGATGTCCGCCCGTGACCGTATGCCCGGCATCCAGATCAATCATGCCGATATCATACTGCCTGTCATAGATCGTGGAACAAAGAACATAAAACAGGCGCAGCGCAAACCCTGCCCCCATGGGGATATCCGTGATCCTGCAATTTTTCCAATACGCCCCAATCCCCTTCATGCGTGCAAAACCTGTATCTGGCACATCTGCATGGTGGCCAGGGCCGCCCGGTGGCTGTCCGGCGTCACACCCGCACAGCAGGCCGCGTCCACACAGATGGATGCCTCCGGCAGGGCCGCCTTTAAAAGCAGGGCGTTGGAAACCACACAGATATCCGTGCAAAGTCCCACCAGTTCAATCTCCATTTCCTGCTGACGTCCCTCACACTCCTGCTGGCACACCCGTGCCAGCAGATGGGCAAGTACGGGGGAGCCAAAGGAGGGCTTGTCCACATAAACGGCCCCCGGCATGGCGGCGGCCACCTCCTCTTGTACTTCCCAGCCTTTGCTGCCCTGGATGCAATGGGGCACGGGGAGGTTTTTCCCCTCCTGCGTCTTAAGATAATTCTCCCCATGGGTATCCCGGGTGGCGTAGATACAGTCCTGCCCGTACGTCCTGATTTTTTCCACCACAGCCCCGACGATGGCCTGCGCCTGTTCCGTTCCCAGCGCGCCGTCGATAAAATCATTCTGCATGTCCACCACTACCAGTATTCTCTTCATAGTCCCTTACCCCTCTTTCCCAAACCGGCATACCGCCGTACACAAAAACCCACCGCTTCCCCTGCATGCTACCGCAAAAATTTCTGCATATCGCCCAGCACCATTTCCGCGTATTCCAACAGTTCCTCCGCTTTTCTTTCCACCAGCGTACTCTTT
>CARDPF010000040.1 GCA_948960675.1 uncultured Eisenbergiella sp. | reverse complement strand
CGTTATCCCTGTGTCACTCTACAGCGAAACCGCCCGCAGCAGGGCAAAGAGACGTTCTGCCCTGGAGCCTTCCGTATCCTGCTCTTTTGAAACGGCATCCTCCTGCATGCTTTGCAATTGCTCCAGCCGGTTGATATATTTGGACAGGTCCTTAAAAATTTTAATATCTACCTTTTGCAGCCGGTTTTGCGCGCAAAGCCCCCGCAGATGCCCGGCACATTTTTGGGCGTCGCAGTCCGCATTTTTGGTATAACCGATCAGGCAGTCTGCCCGGTAGGCCATATGGTGGATTTCATAATTTTTCTCATAACTGGTAAACACCAAGTCATAGAGGGAATCCAAATTTTTTGTGTGCAGGGCGATTTGGGCGGCGTCTTCTTCACTGATGCCGTGGTAGCGCAGCAGCATGACCATGTTAACCGCGCTGCGGCTGGCTGGCAGGCATCCCAATACTGCCACGATCGTCAAAAGGTTTTCCTTATGTCCGGTGGAGACAAGGCCGATGCCAAAAACCGCCAGCGATAATGCAAACAAGAGCGCGGTGCGCAAAACAACCGCCTTTTTCTGGTACGCCAGATACCCCTTTTCCCCCTTTTTCTTCCTGTTTGTTTTCACTTTTTAAAATTTCCTTTCTTTAACGGTCACGAAGCATTCCCGTCAACCGGATCAATACCGCATGGGGTAAAATACAGGTCATCCCGTAAAACAGCCGCATCACGCCGCCGCAGACGGACAGGGAACGTCTTTTGCAGCTGGCCGCTAGCGCCTCCCGGACTACCCGGTCGGCATCCTGCATCGTATATTTCTTGATAGCCAGCGTTTGGCCATAGCGCTCTGCGGTATCAAAAAACGGAGTCTGTACAGGCCCGGGACAGACCGTGGTCACATAAATTTGTTTCTTCCGCAATTCTTCCCGGAGCGCCATGGAAAAACTAAGCACATAGGCTTTGGTGGCGGCATAGACCGCAAAGCCAGGCTGGGGCAAAAACGCCGCGCTGCTGGCCAGCTGGATAATCCGGCTTTTTTGCCGCATATACGGAATGCAGGCATGGGTCAGAAACGTCAGCGCCCTGCAGTTTACATCAATCTGTCCGGTCTGCTCCTGAACCGGAATATCCAGAAAATCCCCCATCATCCCGTATCCCGCACAGTTTACCAGCATCCTCACCACCGGTTTTTCCTCTTTTACTATTTCGCCAAACAGATGCAAATCCGGCTCAAAGGAAAGATCCAGCGGGATCAGCTTCACCTGATGGTGCAAGACGGCCGCCAATTCCTTTAAACGGTCGGTGCGCCGTGCAACCAGCCAAAATACGTCTATGCTTTGCAGCTTCCTGTCCAGCTGCAGGGCAAATTCCCTGCCCATCCCGGAGGAAGCCCCCGTTATGACAATTACGTTCATCCTTTCTTGCCCCCTTTCTTTTGGTGGATATTGCGAATGGTTTTTTTCTTTTTGGGCATTTCCGGCTTTTTGGCCTTTTGTCCCCCCTGCGCCGGTCTGTCCGCCGTCCCAAAAGCCTTGGCGCCCCGGGGACGGATCAGGCATTGGGGGCCATAACCGATGAGATCCTCCCTGCCCGCTTTGTAGAGCGCTTCCCTTACAAGGGCGTAATTTTCTGGCTTGCGGTATTGCATCAACGCACGCTGCATCGCCTTTTCATGGGGATTTTTGCACACATATACCTTGGATCCGTCCCTGGGGTCGATTCCCGTATAATACATGACGGTGGACACGGTGGAAGGAGTGGGATAAAAATCCTGCACCTGTTCGGGGCGCAGCCTGTGATCCCGTAGGTATTCCGCCAGTTCCACGGCCTCTTTCAAAGTGGAACCCGGATGGGAGGACATCAGGTAGGGAACCAAAAACTGCTTTAACCCCAGTTCTTCGTTGACCTTTCCGTATTTTGCCACAAACCGTTCATAAACCCCATTCTGTGGCTTTCCCATCCGGAAAAGCACCGGATCGCTGATATGCTCCGGCGCAACCTTTAGCTGCCCGCTCACATGGTGCTGCACCAGTTCCCGCAAAAAGGAGGGATCCTTGTCTGCCAAAAGGTAGTCAAAGCGGATGCCGGAACGGATAAACACCTTCTTCACCCCCGGCAGGGCGCGCAGCTTTTCCAGAAGCTTTCTGTAATCGCCATGGTCAGCGTTTAGGTTGGGACAGGGCTTGGGAAAGAGGCACTGCCGGTTTTTGCATACCCCATTTTCCAGCTGCTTTTGGCAGGAAGGATGGCGGAAATTAGCCGTAGGTCCTCCCACATCGTGAATGTAGCCCTTAAAGTCCGGATCCTTCGTGAGCATCCTGGCCTCCTCCACAATGCTTTCGTGACTGCGCACCTGCACAATGCGGCCCTGATGGAAGGTGAGGGCGCAAAAGCTGCAGCCGCCAAAGCAGCCCCGGCTGCTGATCAGGGAAAATTTAATCTCCTCTATGGCTGGCACCCCTCCTGCCGCTGCATAAGAAGGGTGGTAGGTTCTGGTGTAGGGCAGGCGGTAAACGTCATCCATCTCCTGCGTCGTCAAAGGCAGGCAGGGAGGATTTTGTACCACATAGCTGCCGTCCGGATAGGGTTCGATCAGGGGCTTTCCGTTATAGGGATCCGTGTTGGCATATTGGATGCGGAAGCTTTTGGCGTACAGCGCCGGTTCCTTTTTCATGTCGGCAAAGGAGGGCAGGAACTCCCCTCCGTAAATATGCCCGATCTGTTTCGTCCGGTATACCGTTCCCGCAAGGAATGTCAGATCCTGCACCGCGATGCCAGCCTGGAGGGCATCGGCAATCTCCACGATGGATTTCTCCCCCATGCCGTAAGAAATCAAATCCGCCTGGCTTTCCAACAAGATGGACTGCCGGAAGGAATCGCTCCAATAATCATAATGCGCCATCCGGCGCAGGCTTGCCTCAATCCCGCCCAAAATTACCGGCACGTCCGGATAGGCTTTGCGGATCAGCCTGCCGTATACGGACACCGCATAATCGGGCCGCCTTCCCACCGCACCGCCGGCCGTATAAGCGTCCGTGGGCCGCCTCTTCTTCGACACAAAATAGTGGTTGACCATGGAATCCATGTTGCCGGAGGAAACCAAAAAGCCGAGACGCGGCCTGCCAAACACCCGGATGCTTTCCGTCTTTTTCCAGTCCGGCTGGGAAAGGATACAGACCTTATAGCCGTGGTTTTCCAGTACACGGCTGATAATGGCCGTACCGAAAGAAGGATGATCCACATAAGCATCCCCTGTCACATAGACAAAATCCGGCTGTTCCCAGCCCCTCTCTTCCATCTCCCTGCGCGTAAGTGGCAAAAAAGCACTGTCCAAAATCCCGTCCTCCCATTGGCTCAGCCGCAAAGTTCATAATAATCATGGATATAAAAATCGGCTAACGCCCTCTTTTCCTTCTCCTGTGCAAGGGAATAGGCATCCTCCACCGCACAAACTTTCATCCCTGCCGCCTTGCCGGACAGAATACCCGGCAGGATATCCTCAAAAACCAGACAGGCGGATGGCAGGATGCCCAGTCTTTTTGCCGCCTCCAGATAAATGTCCGGCGAAGGCTTTCCCTTTCCCACCTCGCATCCGGTGAGAATACAGGCAAAACAATCCCCCAGCCCGTGGGCCGCCACCGCACATTCTGCCAGCTGCCTGGAATTGCTGGTGGCGATTCCAAGACGGATGCCCCTCCTTTGGCAAAGCCGCAAAAACACATCCGCCCCCGGCTTTAACGGTATCTCATGCCTATACTTGTCCTGCGCCATGGCGTTCCAGTCCCTTTTAATCTGCCCTACGCTGTCCCACAGCCCAAAACGCTTCTTAAAATACTGCGCCGTCTCCGAAAAGCTCAAGCCTTCGATCTGTTTTTGCAAATCTTTTGGCACCCCGATTCCAAAACGCCCCAGATATTCGATATCAATCTGATGCCACATCCACATGGAATCCACCAGGGAACCGTCCAAATCAAAGATAACCGCTTCCGTTCCCTGCCACCATGCTACATCTATCCTGTCCCCTTTTCTATACGTCAATGCAAAACCCCCAAATCTTCCTTTTCCTTTTCGGTCAAAGGCCGCCATTGCCCTATGGGCAGGGAATCCTCCAACACCACCGGCCCCATGGATATCCGCGTCAGCCCCACCACCTCATTGCCAACGGCCAAAAGCATTCTTTTGACCTGATGGAAACGTCCTTCCTGTATCGTCAGCAAAAGCCCGTTGGGCGTATCGGCAAGCTTTTTGGCCACTGCCGGACGCGTCGGCTTTTCATCCCCGATATCCACGCCTGCCTCCAGCCTTTTTAAGCATTCCTGCGTCACCTCTTTTTGGGCCAGCACACGGTAAGTCTTATCCACATGCCTGCCCGGCGACAAAAGCCGGTGGGCCAGATCGCCGTCGTTGGTCACAAGCAAAAGCCCTTCCGTATCCTTATCCAGCCTTCCCACCAAAAAAAGATCCCGGCCCGGCGCACCCTTCAACAAATCCAGCGCCGTTTTTTCCCTGCGGTCCCTGCTTGCGCTCACCACCCCTGCCGGTTTATTCAAAAGATAATAGACTTTTTGTGCAAAAGTAAGCGGCTTTTTGTCCAGACAGACAACGTTTTTCCCCTCCGCCACCTTAAAATCCGCCTTTTGCACGACAGAACCGTCTACCGTCACGCGTCCCCTTTTCAACAACTCCTTCACTTCACTGCGCGTTCCCACATTTGCATCGCATAAAAATTTATCCAGCCTGATCAATTCCATCCCCCCGCATGAATCCAGTAAAAATTTCATACATTTTAGTATACTATATCTTTCTTGGCTTGGGTAGATCAAATGTACAAAAACACGGCAAAAACCAATTGGATCCTTCGATTCGCCGCTTTGCTGCTTTTTACCGGCATGACGGCCTGCATGCTGCTTTATGGCCGCCTGTCCGCAAAGCTTGCGCTAAACGGCCTAAACCTCTGGTTTACCAAAATGATACCGGCCCTGCTTCCTTTCATGATCCTGTCCGGGATTTTGATGGAAACCGGGCTCTCCGACAGCTTTGCCGCCCTGTTTTCCCCGATCCTAAAGCCTGTCTTTAAACTTTCCGATTCCTGCCTGTACTGTATCGTCATCGGCTTTTTGTGCGGCTTTCCCATGGGCGCGCGGGTCTGTGCGCAAAGCTATGAAAAAGGAAAGATAACACGCCGGGAGGCCACGCTGCTGCTGGCTTTTTGCAACAATATCGGCCCGGTCTATTTTACGGGATATGTCCTTGCCCTTTTTCCCGCCACCACGCCCTGGATTGTACTATGCGGTATGTATGCCATTCCCTTTTTGTACGGTGTTGTCCTGCGCCATACCCTGTACAAAGATCCCCCTGCAAAACAGCTGCTTTCCCGCCCGCAAAGCCCAGAAAAGGCCCTGACGGTTTCCGCCATGCTAAACGCACTGCACAAATCCATTTTATCCGGACTGGATGCGATTACCGTGCTGGGCGGCTATATGATCTTTTGTAACCTGCTGACCCTCCTGCCTTCCCTGCTCCTAAAGAACCAGCCGCACCTTGCCGCCCTGCTCACACCGCTTTTTGAAATCACCAGCGGCCTGTCCGCCCTTTCCGCCACGGATAAATTCTGGGCTTACACCGTCCTTCCTTTTGGGGGACTGTCCTGCATCGCCCAGACCTACAGCTGCATAAATTCCACCGATCTTTCCCTGATGGAGTACATTTTCCACAAAGTAGTACAGACCATGCTGACCGCCGCGTTCTATTCCTTCTTCCTCATGCTTGTCTGAAAAAAATGCCGCCCTGCAGTGACATACTCCCATCACGATTACAGCAGTTTCCTATAAGGTAAAAAAATTTCGCCTTGCGAAATTCCCGCCTGCAAATGGCCTCTTTAGCAGCATTTCCCACACGTATAAAAAGCCGCCAAGATCGGCAAAACGCCCTTGGCGGCTGTCCAAAAGTTCAGGCAATTCCAAACTTTTATAAAGCTATAAAACATTCAAGTCTTCGTCGTAAGACTGTGCCCCTGCCCCTCCTGGCACCTCCTCAACGGTTGCATTCTGTGCCTGAAATTCCGCACGGTTCCCGGAAACCACATCATTGAGGGAAGTCAGGTCATTGACCAGATTTCCGTAATGGGCATTGGCAATCTCAATGGCGTGTTCGATCATATTCTCCAGATTGGCCATCATACCGTCTGCATACTGCATGACGGACTCCCGGATTTCATTGGCTTCCATGGTAGCCCGGTCCACAATGTCCTGTCCCTGTCTGGTTGCAAGCTGTACCACTTCATTGGCCTGTGCATATGCCTGCTGCATAATCTCATGCTCATTGATCAGTTCGGTTGTATGTTCCGTCGCTTCGTTGATCAAAGACTGCGCCTTCTCCCGGGCATCATTCAAAATCGCCTCTTTATTGCTGATGATCTTTTGATAACGCTTGATCTCCTCCGGCGTTTTCATCCTGAGTTCCTTGAGAAGTTCATCAATCTCGTCCTTATTTACGATGATTTTTGTCGTGGAAAGCGGCTGGTATTTACAGCTTTCAATATATTCCTCAATCTCATCAATCAACTGTTCAATCCTACTGCTCATTCTTACCCTCGATTCCGACTGCCATACCCGTATTTTTCATAGATAAGTTCTGCGACAAATGGAGGCACACATTGGGATATGTCCCCGTTAAAACTGGCGATCTCTTTCACACTGGAAGAACTCAAATACGCATATTCCAAACTGGTGGTCAAAAAAATCGTATCCAGCCTGCCGCCGGATAACAGTTTGTTTGTCTGCGCAATCTGCAATTCGTACTCAAAATCGGTGATGGCACGCAACCCGCGTACGGAAACATGGACACCCTTTTTGGCTGCGTAATCAATCAACAGGCCGCTGAAAGACTCCACTTTAACGTTCGGCAGATCCTTTGTCGCCTCTTCCAGTATTTTAACACGTTCCTCCACCAAAAACAACGGAGTCTTTTCCAGATTGTTCAGCACGCTCACCGTCAATTCGTCAAAAATCGACGCCGCCCTATGTATAACGTCAAGATGCCCGTAAGTCACCGGATCAAAGCTGCCCGGATAAATTGCTGCCTTCATAGTGGTTTTCCTTCATTAAAAATACATGTTTATTGGTTTTATAGCATTTTTCCCTTGCCACATAAAAGCCATAATCCGCCGCAAAGGAAAAGTCCTTTTTCAACTCGGCCTCCACGATCACCAATGTCTCTCCATCCACATAGGATACCCGGGACAATGCCTGTAAAACCGGCTCCTCCAACCCTTCCCGGTATGGAGGATCCATGAAAACAATATCGGCATGGGCTTCCCGGACAGAAAGCAGGGCGCTGGCAACATCCTGACGCAAAAGCACCGCCCGGTCCGAAAAACCCGTAAAGGCCAAATTATCCGCCGTACACTTTATGGCTTCCCGGCCGTTATCCGCAAAATAGGCTTTGCGCACCCCTCTGCTTAACGCCTCAATCCCGATGGAACCGCTTCCGCAGCACAGATCCATAAATACGCCGCAGGGAATCCTTTCCTGCAGGATATTGAACAACGTCTCCTTAACCCTGTCCGTCGTAGGCCGCGTATCCTGCCCCTTAGGCGTCTTTAAGGGCATGCTCCTGGCCCTCCCGGCTATCACCCGCATGACAAAAAGTCCCATCCTTTCTCTCTATAACGGCCTGCACATTTCTTTCCTTTCCTGCCCAAACCGCTATCCATATTTTACCCAAATATCCCTATCAGGTCAACCCCAAATTGCATCTCTTGTTACAGTTCAGCCATCCATGTGGTTAAGGGAATGGCCGAACCTGTTACCATCCCTTACTTGCGCACCTTCGTGCCCTTGGCGTCCCGCTTGGAAGCCTTGAGCTGGTTTAGGGTCAGCGACCGGTTCTTGTAGGAAATCGTCAAATTGTCCGTGGCCCTGGTATAGTAAACCGCCTCCAGTTCGTCCCCATCCGCCAGATGCATGGCGCGCACCCCTATGGCCGCTTTTTTCTTTTCCGGAATTTCCTCCACCCCAAACCGCAGGAAATAGCCGTCTTTTGACTGGAGGATGACATACTTTTGTTCCTTATACACCGTTACGTCCACCACCTCATCCCCATCCTGCAGTTTTGTGGCGGCCACCGTCCTTTTCGTCACATCAAACTCCCCGCCGTCCACAATTTTGGCCATCCCCTGTCTGGTCACAAACAATAGCCGGTACAAATTCAGGTCGCTTTGGCTGGCAGCAAGCAACAGGCGTTCCCTCGCCGAATCAAAACCGCTCACATTGTCCAACGGAATCCCCTTATCCCTGAATTTCCCCAAAGGCAGATCTGTTACCTTCACTGTATACAACTGCCCCGTATTGGTAAACAGACAGATCCGGCCCGTACTTTTACAGGGAAACACAAACTGGTTTTCGGCATGCGCCGCCTCCTGGTTGCGCTCGTAAGTGGGTGTATCCACGGTTCTTGTGTATAAAAAACGGTCCACCAGACAATACAGCGTTGTTTCTTCCGGTTTCTTTTCCTCAAAAACCGCTTCCGCGCAGTTCTCGATACGGGTTCTTCTTTTTACGGAAAACTCTTTTTTCATGGCGTCCAGTTCGTTCATGATGACCTGGGCCATGGAAGCCTTTCTCTCCAAAATGTCCTCATAGCGGTAAATATTGGCAATCGTCTCCTCATGCTCATGCACCAGCGCTTCGATCTCCAGTCCGATCAGCTTATACAGCCGCATATCCAATATGGCGTTGGCCTGATTTTCCGTAAACCGAAGATAAGCCGCCATGACTGCAGATTCTTTCGATTTAAATTGGATCCCTTCCGTCACGCCGTCCACCAGACAGGCTTTTGCCATGGCCCTGTCCTTGCAGCCCCGCAGGATTTCAATGATCAGGTCGATGACATTGCAGGCCTTGATCAGGCCCTCCTGAATCTCCCGCTTTGCCTTTTCCTTCTCCAGAAGGGTCTCATACTTGCGGCGGTTTGTCTCAAACTGAAAATCCACATTCGCCTGTATGATTTGCTTTAACCCCATAGTCTCCGGCCGGCCGGCCGCAATTGCCAGCATATTTACGCCGAAGGTATCTTCCAGGCGGGTTTTTTTGTATAGCATGTTGATAAAATTGTCCACGTCGGCATCTTTGCGCAGTTCAATGACAATGCGGATTCCCTCCTTGGAGGACTGGTTGGAAATGTCCACAATATCGTTGGTCTTTTTGGACTCAGCAAGGGCTGCCACGTCGGCAAGGAACTTCCCGATGTTCGCACCAATCATGGTGTAGGGAATTTGGGTGATGACCACGCTTGTCTTTCCGTTTTTGCCTTTTTCCGTCTCCACCTTGCCGCGGATCTTTATTTTTCCCACACCCGTCTCATAGATCTGCAAAAGTTCGTCCTTATTGGTGACAATACCGCCGGTTGGAAAATCCGGCCCCTGCACATAGCGCATCAGTTCTTTGGTGGAAATGTTCTCATCCAGCATATAAGCCTTGACGGCATCAATCACTTCCCCCAAATTGTGGGGCGGAATGCTGGTGGCCATGCCCACGGCAATGCCTTCGGATCCGTTGACCAAAAGATTCGGGATTTTGCAGGGCAGTACGGACGGTTCCTTCTCCGTCTCGTCGAAATTCGGGACAAAATCCACCACATCTTTATCCAGGTCTGCCAAAAAGGCCTCCTGTGTGACTTTTTCCAGACGGGCCTCCGTGTAACGCATGGCGGCCGCGCCATCCCCTTCAATGTTGCCGAAATTGCCGTGCCCGTCAATCAAGGGCAGTTCCTTCTTAAATTCCTGCGCCATCACCACCAGCGCGTCATAAATGGAACTGTCCCCGTGGGGATGGTATTTACCCATGGTATCTCCGACGATACGGGCGCTTTTCCGGTACGGGCGCTCATAGCGGATCCCCAACTCATGCATATCGTAAAGTACCCTGCGCTGTACCGGCTTTAGGCCGTCCCGCACATCCGGCAGCGCCCTCGCGATGATGACGCTCATGGCATAGTCGATGAAAGACTTCTGCATCACCTCGGAATATTCTGTTTTTATGATTCTGTCATCCATGGCCCTAATCCTTTCTGCCATTCCTCATGATCAAATATCCAACGCCGCATCTTTGGCGTTTTGGTAAATAAACGTTTTTCTGGGCAAAACCTCCGTCCCCATCAGCAGGGCGGTCACCTCGGACGCCATCCTCGCGTCCTCAATTTCCACCAGCTTTAGCAGTCGGCGGTCGGGGTCCAGCGTTGTCTCCCATAACTGTTCGGCATCCATTTCCCCCAATCCTTTATACCTTTGCAGGGTAAAGGGGCCTTTATGCTTTTTGCGGTAACGTTCCAACGCCTTATCGTCATACAGGTATTCTTCTTTCCCTTTTGCCGGCATGGCCTTATATAAGGGAGGCATGGCAATATATACGTGCCCCTCAAAAATGAGTTCCGGCATAAAACGGTAAAACAGTGTCAAAAGCAAATTGGAAATGTGGGCGCCGTCCACATCCGCATCAGCCATGATGATTATTTTGTCATAACGCAGTCTGGTAATATCAAAATCATTTCCGTATCCCTCCGAAAAACCGCAGCCAAAGGCATTGATCATCGTTTTGATTTCCGCATTGGCCAATACCTTGTCAATACTGGCCTTTTCCACGTTCAAAATCTTACCGCGTATGGGTAAGATCGCCTGAAACATCCGGTTTCTGGCCATTTTGGCGGAGCCCCCCGCAGAATCCCCCTCCACGATGAAAATCTCGCACTGGGAAGCGTCCCGCGATTCGCAGTTTGCAAGTTTTCCGTTGGAATCAAAGGAGAATTTCTGTTTGGTCAAAAGATTTGTTTTTGCCCGCTCCTCGGACTTGCGGATTTTAGCCGCCTTCTCCGCACAGGCGATGACATTTTTGAGCGTCTCTAAGTTCCGGTCAAAATAGCGGGGAAGTTCCTCTCCCACCACTTTGCCCACCACCTTTGCGGCGTCCTGGTTGTCCAGCTTTGTCTTGGTCTGCCCTTCAAAACGGGGCGTTGGGTGTTTGATGGAAATCACGGCCGTCATACCGTTGCGCACATCGGCCCCCGTAAAATTGACATCCTTCTCCTTTAAAATGTTGAGTTCCCTGGCATAGTTGTTGATAATGGTAGTGAACTGGGTCTTAAAGCCGGTCAGATGGGTTCCCCCCTCCGCGTTATAAATATTATTGCAAAAGCCCAGCACATTCTCATGGAACTCGTTGATATACTGAAAGGCTCCCTCCACGGTAATGCCTTCCGCCTCCCCCGTAAAATGAATGACATCCGTCACCGTCTCACAGCTTTTATTGACATCCTTGATAAATCCCACGACCCCTTCCGGCTCATGGTACACCACTACCTCCGGCTCACTGCCCCTGCGGTCCTCAAAATGTATGGTCAGTTGCGGATTTAAATATGCGGTCTCATGAAGGCGGCTTTTCACCTCGTCCTCCTTGAAACGGGTCTTTTCAAAAATCGTATCGTCGGGCAAAAAATTAATGGTGGTACCGGTCTCCTTTGTCTTTCCCACCACCGGCAAAAGCCCTTCCTGCAACTCGGTGGTGGGGTTTCCCTGGGCATAGCTGTCCTGATAAATGTATTTCCCGTCTTTGACCTGTATGGTCAACCGCGTGGACAATGCATTGACCACCGACGAACCCACCCCGTGCAGACCGCCGCTGGTCTTATAGACACTATTATCAAATTTTCCGCCCGCATGCAGGGTCGTAAAAACCAGACGCTCTGCACTGATTCCCTTTTCGTGCATTCCCACCGGAATGCCGCGCCCGTTATCTATAACGGTAGCCGAACCGTCCGCCTCCAAAACCACGGTAATCAGACTGCAAAATCCGGCCAAATGCTCGTCCACAGCGTTGTCCACGATCTCATAAATCAAATGATTTAACCCTTTCGTGGAAACACTTCCGATATACATCCCCGGCCTTTTCCGTACGGCCTCCAAGCCCTCCAGCACGGTAATGCTGGAGGCGTCATAATTGCTGTTTTCTGCCATTTTCCTTTTCCCACTTTCCTTTACTGCTATATCGTCCGATAGTCGATTCCTTCCTGAAACAGCCCCATCTCCTCCTTTGGCAAAACCACCTTCCCTAAAAGAACCTGATCTGCCAGTTCACCGGCCGCAAGGAGCACGTCGCAATCCTGGTAAATATCCCCCAGCGCAAACTCCAAATCACCGCTTTGCCGGATTCCGAACAGATCCCCGGGCCCCCGCAGCTTTAAGTCCTCATTGGCGATAAAAAAACCGTCGTTGGAGCGGTTTAATACATCCAGGCGCTTATTTTTTGCACCGCTGCCGTCCCCTGTCATAAATATGCAAAAGCTCTGTTCTTTTCCCCTGCCCACACGGCCCCGCAGCTGGTGCAGCTGGGCAAGGCCGAACCGCTCCGCATTCTCCACCAGCATCACGGTAGCATTTGGCACATCAACCCCCACCTCTATCACGGTGGTAGAAACCAATACGTCAATCTTTTGGGCGGCAAAATCATCCATCACCTGCCGTTTTTGGGCAGGCTTCATCCTGCCGTGCAGCATGTCCACCCGGATAGTGGCAGGCAGCACACCCCTTAACTTTTCCGTGTAATCCAGCACGTTTTCCAGTCCTTCCATCTCCCCGGCTTCCACCATGGGACAAATCACATAGGCCTGCCGGCCGGCCGCCACCTGCGCTTCTATGAAGGCATAGGCTTTCTTTCGAAAGCTGGTATCCACCACACAATTCTTGACAGGAAGGCGGTTGGCCGGTCGTTCGTCCAGCACGGATACCTGCAAATCCCCGTACAAAACAATGGCCAGCGTCCGGGGAATCGGGGTGGCGCTCATGACAAGCACATGTACGCTGTCTGCCCCCTCCCGTCCGTCGCCATCCTGACCGGCGATACCCTCCCGTTTTTGTGCCAGCTTCCGGCGCTGCTGTACGCCAAAACGATGCTGCTCATCCGTCACAACCAACGCCAGGTCCCGGTAGACCACCTTCTCCTGAATAAGCGCATGAGTGCCGATCACCACATTCGCCCGTTTGGAGGCAATCTTTTCATAGGCCTCTTTTTTCTGCCTGCCAGTCATGGACCCGGTCAAAAGTACCGGGCAAACGCAAAGGCCGTATGTCTGGGCCATTTTTGCAAGCGCTTCAAAATGTTGGGCGGCAAGCACCTCAGTCGGAGCCATCAGACAGCCCTGCCGGCCGTTTGCCGCACACAAAAGCAATGCCAAAAATGCAAGGATGGTTTTTCCGCTTCCCACGTCCCCCTGCACCAGCCGGTTCATTGCCACATGCTTTTGCATGTCGTTCTCGATTTCACGCCAAACCCGCTGCTGCGCCCCCGTCAGGCGGTAAGGCAAAGCCTCCAACAGCCGGTCGGTATCCTCCACAGGCTGCAGGGGAAAATCCACGATCATCTGCTCGTTTATAAGCTTCTGCCGCTTGATCTGCACCAAAAACGCCAAAAACTCATCAAACACCAATCGCCGCCTGGCCTGCGCAGCATCTTCCATGCTTTGGGGAAAATGAATTTTTTGCAGGGCCTCCCCAAAAGGCAGCAAATGATACCGGCTTCTTTGTTCCAAATCCAAATAGTCTTTGGTCTCCAACTGTTGTACGATTTGCCGCATGCACTTGGAAATCAGGTTGTTGGTCAGTCCGGCAGTGAGGGGATACCTTGGCTGCCAGACACCGGACAGCCGGTCATATTCCTCTGCAGAATAAATACCGGGATGTTCCATCAAAAAAGTGCGCTGGGCACTGCATTTGACCATTCCCCTGAAAACATAAAATCTTCCAGGCTGCAGGCTGTTTTTGATGTAGGGCATCCGAAACCACGTCAGCCGCATGCCCCCGGTCTGGTCCGCCACGTTCGCATGTACCACCGCCATTCCCCTTACATGTACCAGGGACGGGGCTCCCACCACACAGGCGCAAACTGCCATCACTTTTCCGGGAACCAATTCCTGTACCGGCACTGGCGCTTCAAAATGATCATATTCCCTCGGGTAATGTGCTGCCAGCTGTCCTATCGTCTCTATATGCAGTTTTGAAAAAAGCGCAGTGGTTTTCGCCCCTACGCCTTTCAAGGTTGTTATCGAATCGTTTGTCTGCATCATTCAACCGAAACAATATAGTAGTAGATTGGCTGTCCGCCATACTGCAGTTCCACATCACAGGACGGGTATTTCTTCTCCACCTGCGCCTTAAGACTTTCGGCCTCTTCCTCCGGGGTATCCTGACCGTAGTAAATACTGATCAGTTCCCTTTCGTCGTCCATCATCTTATCAACCATGGTAAGGGTCACGCTTTCCACCTGCTGCCCCACGGCGAGGATCCCCTCATCCCCGATTCCCATATAGTCACTCTCGTGAATTTCATAGTTATCAATTGCCGTATCCCGTACCGCATAGGTGACTTCCCCTGTCCTGACCGTACCGATGGCTTCCGTCATGGCAGCTTCATTTTCCGCATCTTCCGCATCCGGCACAAAATTGATCACAGCCGTGATGCCCTGTGCAACGGTCTTGGTGGGAATGACTACAATATGCTTGTCCTCCGTCAGGTATTTTGCCTGGTTGGCCGCAAGGATGATATTTTTATTGTTGGGAAGCACATAAACGGTTTTTGCGTTCACTTTGGAAATGGCATTTAATACATCCTCGGTACTGGGATTCATGGTCTGGCCGCCTTCAATAATATAATCCACGCCCAGATCCTTGAAAATCGCATGGATGCCCTCGCCCACCGAAACCGCGATAAAACCGGCCTTCTTTGGCGGCTCTGTTGTCTCCTTTACGGACTGCGTCTCCTGCTGCTTGGCCATCCTAATAACCTTCTCATGGTGCTCCAGCCGCATATTGTCGATCTTCATATTGGAGAGTGCACCGTACTTCAATGCTTTCTGTATCGCCATACCAGGATCATTGGTATGTACGTGCACCTTAACCAGATCGTCGTCCGCCACCACCACAATGGAATCCCCGATGGATTCCAGATAGGCCTTAAAATCCATCTCCTGTTTAATGTTGAAGGTTCTGTTGAGCATGATGATAAATTCCGTACAATAACCGAATTTGATATCGGTCTGCGCCGAAACGCTGCCCGCTGCAAACGGTGCGCCTGCCGCAGCCGTCTGCGTCTGCGGCTGAAAAGAAACTTCCTTGCCCAAAAACGCCTCGTAAGCCCCTTTTAAAACCTGCATCAGTCCCTGCCCGCCGGAATCCACCAC
>CARDPF010000039.1 GCA_948960675.1 uncultured Eisenbergiella sp. | reverse complement strand
GAAGAAAAGAAGGAAGGGCCGTTTAGGCTTTCCGGGCAGCAGGCGCAGGAACGGTACCCTTTGGTTTCATGCCGGAATGAGACGGATATGCATTTTCTGGAACTGGCGGAAGAAATCCGGCGGGGGGATGCGGTATCCATGGTGCTGCAGATGACCAATGCCATCCGGGAGCGGGAAAAGAAGGACAAAGCTTCCTATGACGAAACCCTGCGTTTCTATGAGGAGCATCCCTATTGGGGAAGCCTGCATCCCGAAAAGGAGGATTACGATACCTTCTGGCAGCGTTCCAGGGTTTTGCAGGATTTTCGCGAAAGGGCAGTATCCCTTTACGCCGGGCTTGCTGATTACCGTTCCAAACGCGTCCTGTGTGCACTTCTGGAAAGCTGGATGCATTTGGAAACGGCGCCCCTGCAGGCCGTCAAGGATCACAGCCTGCAGATATTCGATCCGGATTTAATGCCGGATGCCTGCGAAAAACAATTTGTGGACATTTGGGCAACGGAAGGGAACGATGTGCGTAACTTCCGGCAGGCTTACGGGGACGTGTACGGGCAGGTTACCTGCTATGTGCGCTCCGAGGAGGATGCGCTCAAGCTTTCCTGTAACCTGCGCGGAATGAAGCGTCTGCAGATTCTGGTGCGCACGCAGGAAGCGTTGGATATGGGAAAAGATATTCCGGCTCCTGTGGATTTTTTACGGCTGCACGGGGAAGGCAGGGAACTGCGGCTTTTGGAGTGCTGCAGCAAACAAATTGCCAAGGATAAGCCTTCGCTTATTGTGAGCGCATATTACGGGTACGGGTCAATCTTTGAACTGGCTGAAAAGATTCTGGAATTAAATCCGTCCTACAGACTCTACCTGCGCTATTTTGGGGATATGCTGGCGGCATCGGATTATTATTTGATTGCAATTTAAATATGTATAACATAAAGGGTATCCGGCAAGGCGGCCGGATACCCTTTTGTAAACTTCGGAATAATGATAGCGGTTTCAAGAAGCTTGAACCGTTACGGATAAAACGATCAGCCCAGTGACTTGCCGGCACCGTTTTTCATGTGTTCTGCGGAAGCCTCCTGTTTCATGGCTGTCTTTAAATCCGGAAGTACGGTCATTTTATCCAGTGCGGCCTGATTCATGGTACATTTACCCTCGAATACGGCGTTTTCGTCCATGATGAGCGTTCTGGTGATGATATCGCCGTTTAAGCGGCCGGTGGCAAGGATTTCGGATTTCTCACGGATATGGGCATTGCCGGAAAGTTCGCCTCCCAGGGTCAGGTTTTCGGCGTTAATATCGCCTTTTACCAGACCTTTTTCCGTGATCACGACCTTGCTCTCGGAAAGAATCTCGCCTTCAATGATGCCGTCCACACGCAGCAGGGTCTTACAGGTTACGGTACCGACAATACGCGTGCCTTCGCCGATGATGGTGTCGATCCTGGGTTCCGGCTTGGGCGGTACGGGGATGGGTTCCGGCTCCGGAAACGGCGGGGGCGGAGCGGTGTAAGTATAAGTTTCTGTGTTTTTAGCTTCTGAATTGGATTTTCCGAACATGGCACTTTTCTCCTTTTTGTTTATATGCTATTGTGATGAACTGACCTGTTGCAGTAACGGTCCAGACCACACAAACATGTGGCCGGGACATGCATCCGCCCACTGTGCAGCAATTTTAATGGACGGATGCCCAAGCAGGGCAGACTTGTCTCAATGTTACCTTTGGAACTGCCGGACGCATTGTGACAGCCGGTTATCCGACAATTTTGAGCACTTGTTCCGGATCAATGAAATTTCCGTCGTAAAGCACCCGGAATTCCATGTGCTTAAGACCGTCCTCCCCTTCCGTTCCCATGACGGCAATGGGCTGTCCCACGGCGACGGCCTGGCCTGTGGAGACTAACAGTTCCTTGTTCATCGTATACTCCGTGATGTAACCGTTCTGATGGTCAATTTGCACGGTAAGCCCTGTGGAAGGATTGTCCTCCGCATAAATTACGGTTCCGCCTCCGGCAGCGATTACCTGCGTGTCACTGTCCGTTCCCAATGCAAGTCCATAAGACGTGGCCTTGTTGCCTTCGTCATCGGTGTAGGCCCCGAAAGTGCGCAGGATGGTTGAACTTCCCCGCAGCGGGTAGATTGCAGTAAAGCTGCCGTCGGGGGAGGGCGTTTCCGTTTGGGATTCCTCTGTCGACGGGGGTTCTTGGGGACTTACGGTATCCGGGGATACATCGTTTTCTTCGGTTTCCTTCCGGGTTTCCTGTGTAATGGGTGCGGCAGGGGAAGGTTCCTGCATGGTCTGCGGCGGCTCTGCCGTCATGTCCTGGGCCTGTTCCTGCGCTTCGTTATTGGCGAGTTCCTCTTTGAGGGCACGGTTCTCCATGCGGATGGAGGAAATCCAATTGCCGATGAAAAAATAGCAGACCGCCATTCCTGCGACAAGGAGGGCCGACGCAAAAAATTTGAGGAAAAAATGTTTCTTCCTGCGCGCCTGCCGTGGTGGCGGCGCCGATTCGCCGGGAACAAGGGCCGGAAGCTCATAAGTAACAATCTGTTGGTATTCTTCTAATGCCTGTTGCCGTTTTTGTTTCCTTTCCTGATCGTTCATGCTGTTGGTTGACCTCATTTTGATTCCCGTTCAGAAAACCGGGCAGGTGCGCATATGGAGAACCTGACGCTGCCGTGCCTGCCGGTATATCCTGCGGGGATTTGGTTGGCAGTATAAAAATCCGATACTCCAATATTATATATCGGCAGAGATAAAAAATAAATAATCATTATTAAAAGAAAAAATGGCGGTAAACCTTATTTTTTTTCAAAAATGTCCGATATTAAATAAGCCGTATGTAGAATTTTGTAAAATTCTATATAAGCGTGACAGTTGTGGGGACGGATCAGGCAGGTTTGCTTTTCGGATTTACCACAAATGTTTTGGCAAGACGATGCGTAAACTATGAAAAAAAGGTGACGGAAGAAGCGAAGGTTATGGAAGAAAAGAAAGCGACGGAAGCGACCGGGGAAACTGTAGAAGAAAACAAGGGGCAAGAGACGCAGGATAAAACCATGCAGGCGGCCGAAAAGAAAGAAGGGACGCAGCAGACCCAAAACGCGGCTGCAGAAGGGGGCAATGCCGAAAAGGATCAGAAGAAAGACCAGGAGGATGCAGACGGGGATGAGGAGGAACTGTCTGCAAAAAGCGGGGAGAGGAAAGATTCAAAGAAGCTTTTATTGCTGCTGTTTTTGGTGGCAGTTGTCATACTTGCGTTTGCGGCGGGGATTGCGGCTGCTGTTTTGGTTCCCAGGCTGTTGGAACAGCGCAGGATTGCGGCAGAGTTAAAAGCATTGGAGGCGCCGGCTTTTTATTTTACGGAGGAGGATGCGGTATCCTCCGTGACAGTGGTGTTGGGGGAACGCAGGTACGAGAAGTTTTTGGAAGATATCTTTGAGGACGGAACCGTAATCCGGGAAACGGAAGGGACGGAATCCACTGCCGAAGAAACGCAAACCCTGTCCCAGAGTGTGCAGGAAGGGGAAGGAACGGAGACGGAGTCTACGGAAACTGCCACACAGGAGGAGACCGTCCAGCCTGTGGTCAGGGAGGTTTATCAGTATTATCCGCAGGAAGAGGATGGCATACAAAAGGATATCCGGGAATATATGGAATATCTCCAATCGGAGAAGAATTTTTTGGACATTAGTGATATAATGGATGCAGACAAGGAAATGGAAGGGGTTGCGGATCTTTTGGAAGAGGAGGATTCGCAGGTGCAGGGATATTGGCTGGTCGGCCCTGGGGCAAACCCAGAAAGCTATTTGATCCTTTCCATTGTGCAGTATCCGGAATATTATCAGGTTCGTACAAAGGTTGGCGAAAAATCCTTCACGCAATATGTGGCAGGGCTTTGGGAAGAACGGGATCAGGTACAGGCAGATACGGGGCTGCTAAATGCAGGACAGCCAATTACAGGGCAGCGGCCTGCCGTTACATCCCCTGACGTGCCGACCCAGCAGTATCTGGAAGAAAAGATTGCCTCCATGAGCCAGGAGGAATTAAAGCTTCCCGAACCGACGGAGAACTATGAATTTATGGTCAATAATGGAGCCGTTTATGTGGAGGGAACGGAATATTTCCGGGTGACTGCATATCGTCCCAATGAAGAAGGCACATTGAGTTATGAGTGTACTTACCTGATGGATATCGACGGCAATTTGCACTATACCTACGACGAGGTGACAGGCGAAGCGACGCCGTTTCCGTGAGTAGGCTGCGCCGCTGGTCTTGGCTTTGGGCAGTATGTTTGTTTCGTTTCCGGTATAAAGGGGGACGGGTACAGGATGGGAAAAGAGTTGGGGACACTCCCGAAAGAGGCGGTATTTGCACTGGATATCGGGACGCGCAGCATTATCGGGATGCTGGGTTTTGTGGAAGACGGAAAAATGAAAATCACCGCCATTGAAAAGGCGGAACACGAAAAGCGTACCATGATAGACGGCCAGATAGAGGACATCGGGCAGGTGGCGCTGGTAGCCCGCCGTGTCCGTGATGCCATGGAACAGACCAGTGGCTACCGGCTGCGGCGTGTGTATGTGGCGGCGGCAGGCCGAGCGCTGCAGACCAGCAAAGCTTCTTTTGAAATGGAATTTCCGGAAGTTACGGTGTTGGAGGAAGAACAGATCAGCCGGTTGGAGACCGGGGCGATCGGGGAGGCCCAGAAGGCTTTTGGCGGCGATGACAGGGGGAAGCGTTTTTTTCTGGTCGGCTATACCGTTTCGCAATACTATTTGGACGATTATCCGATCTCGAATCTTCTCGGACACCGGGGAGAGCGGGTACGGGCGGATATTGTCGCCACATTTTTGCCGGGGGAAGTGGTGGAAAGCTTGTATTCTGCCATGCAGCGCGCCGACATGGAGGTCGCCGGGCTTACGCTGGAACCTATTGCGGCGATGAACGCGGCGATCCCGGAAAAGCTTCGCCTCTTGAATCTGGTGATGGTGGATATCGGTGCGGGAACTTCGGATATTGCGGTGTGCCGTGACGGTAAGGTGGTCGGTTATACCATGGCGACTTTGGCTGGGGATGAGATTACGGAAGCGCTGATGAAAGCGTTTTTGGTGGATTTTGACACGGCGGAACGGATGAAGGCGCAGCTGGGGGAGAAAGAGGAAATATCTTTCACGGATGTACTGGGGTTTGAGCAGGTTTGCCGCACGGAGGATGTACTTGGGTTTTTGGAGGAAGCGGTGCAGAAGCTTTCGCGGGAAATTGCCGATAAAATCCTCGAAGTCAATGGAGGCCCCCCCTCGGCGGTTTTTCTGGCCGGCGGCGGAAGCCGGATGGTTGGCCTTTCCGAGAAGATTACAGAGTTTTTGGGGCTTCCGGCCAAACGGGCCTCGGTTGCGGGACGGTATTATTCCATCAATGCGGTGTCGGGGGAATTTGATCTGGATAATCCGGAGTTTGCCACTCCTCTGGGAATCGTGGTTTCCGCCGGACTGAACCTGATAAGCGACAGTTTTTCGGTTCAGCTAAACGGAAGCCGGGCAAAGCTTTTTAGCAACGGGATGCTGCATTTATCGGATATTCTGATGATGAACGGATATCGTTACCGGGATATGATTGGCCGTAACGGGGCGAATGTTATTGTCACGGTGAACGGGGAACGGATGGCCTTTTACGGGGAACCGGCCCAGGCGGCCGTGATGCGGATTAACGGAGCGGACGCAGCCCTGTCAGATCTGGTGCATGCAGGGGATGAGATTACCTTTTCACCGGCACTTAGCGGAAAGCCTGCGCGTGTGCGGCTATTTGAATTGCCTGTGGACGGTGATGTTTATGCCTGGCGTGTGAATGGGATTGAGGTTCCCGGGGATTACGAATTGAAATACGGGGATACGGTGGAACTGGAGTTTGAAAATGTGCCTGCTGATACGGCCCCAAAAGAGGAGGCAGGTGCATTGCCAGAGGAACCGGAAGCGCCGGTGGATGTTGCAAAGCCCAAAATGCCTGAGGCATCCCTGGATCATCCGGGAGCGCATATGCCGGAAGCTTTGCCTGACGGTCCGCAGGTGCGAATGCCGGAAACATTTACGGATAAGCCGGAAGAGACAACACCAAAGGAGCCTTCGGGGGAAATTGGGGGGCAGGTGGCGGCCAATATTTCGGGGCAGCAGAGTGGGGCGGAGAAGCCTTTAGGGCAGGCAAAGCCAGCGGTTCCCGTGGAAGGACTGTTTTTGGAACTGAATGGCCAGCCGATGTTTTTGCCCCGCAAGGAGGACGGCCAGCCTTATTATCTGATGGATTTGCTGCAGTATTCCGGATTGGATTTTGAACATGTGAAGGCGCCGGTGGTTTTGAAGGTAAACGGCCAGCCCGCCGCTTTCCAGCAGGAGATCCGCGCATATGATACGGTGACGATTTCCGAGGATGTGTAATTATCCTTATTGTTGGCGGAATGAACGATACCATCCTGTTTGAGTGAGGCATATTCAGAAATTAGCAGCATATAAAGAGAAAGGAGGGAAAGCATGGACAATATTTTTGGAAACGCCATTCCGTTTATGTCAAAGGTACTGGATTTTGTGTGGCAGCGGCAGGAGGCGATCAACAACAATCTATCCAATGTGGAGACGCCCAATTACAAAGCGCAGTACGTGACTTTTGAGGATGCCATCCGCCGCGAGATGGAAAAGGTTGGAAACCGGGAACGAAGCGATTATGCCAAGTCAATCGGTAACCTCACGAGTCAGTACCATGAAATTAAAGGCCACACGGAGCGGCTTGACGGAAACACGGTGGATGCCACGGACGAGATGATAGAGATGACGAGAAACAGTTATCAATATCAGTTCATGTTGAACGCGATCAATCAGGACATCACCCGGTTCCGCACGGTTCTTAGAGGAAATTAACCAAGGACAAAGCTATCATTTCCAACAGATATGATGGCTTTGTGCATTTTAGGGAAAACGAAATTTCTATTTCGTTATTTTGTTAAGAAAGTGTCAAATTCTGACAAATTCCAAGTAAATGGTTGCATTTTCGGACACGAACCTTTATACTAATTCATATATAATGGCAGGGGTGCGTTATGGTACCTACAGGCAGGGTTAAGAATACTTTGGAAGGCAGGTTTTGAATATGGATGAGTTATTTATGACACCCATTACACCGTTGAAATATCAGCGCGGCATTGGGCTTACGGAAGAGACGCAGCCAAAGCAGGAGAATCCGATTTCTTCCTTTGGGGAGGTGTTCCGTTCCATGGTCAATGAAGCGGCTGAAGCGGAGCGCAATTTTGACAAGCAGAAATATTTATTGGCTACGGGACAGATTGAGAACGCGCAGACTGTCACGATTGCCGGTTCCTATGCGCAGTTGACGATTGATATGGTGATGAACTTACGCAATAAGGCGTTGGAGGCTTATCAGGAATTGATGCGGTTGAGCGTTTAATAGCGGAGTGATTGGAACCTGAAGGGAAGCGGCATGAACGTAGAAGATGTTAAGAAGAAAGCGCAGGAGGTAAACGGGAAAGTAGAAGCCAAAATCGGTAAGAAGGGCAAGAGAATCGTTCTTGCCCTGATTGTGGCGATCATTATTTTTTCGATTGTACTGGCGCTGATATTGAATCATAAGGAATACTCGGTTCTATACTCTGGCGTGACTGCCGAGGAAGCGGCGGAGATTGTCACCCTGCTTCAGGAGCAGGGCGTGGATTACCAGTATAAGGACAGCGGGGATGTACTGGTGGATAAGAAGCAGGAGGATGCGGTCAGGGCAAAACTTGCCATGAACGGGTATCCGAAGAATGCTTTTGCTTACAGTACTTTTATCAATAATGCAAAAGGAATGACGACAGACTCTGATAAGCAGACCTTTAAGGTATACGAACTGCAGGATCGTATCGGGGGAACCATCAGCCTGTTTGAGGGGGTCAAGGATGCCAAGGTCAATATTGCCCTTGGGGAGACCCGCAAGTACGTATTGCAGGATTCGTCCATGCTCAATGATCCCAGCGCTTCCGTTACGGTGGTGATGGAGGAAGGGGAGACCTTAAGCGCGGAACAGGTCGCGGCGGCCCAGCGTCTGGTGGCTACTAGTATCGCCGGAATGGAGATGGAGAATGTTGCCATTATTGACAGCAATACGGGACTTGATCTTTCGGCCTTATACATAGAGGCGGAACAGAGTAATGCGGACAGCAGTGAGATTGCCCGGATGGTGGAAAATGAAGTCGCGTTCAAAGTCGTCAATATTTTGGAACCGATTTACGGGACGGGCAATGTGCGTGTTTCGGTGAAGTGTAAGATTAACATGGAAGAACTGGTCCGTGAGACCCTTACATATTATACGCCGGAAAAGATTGATGAGAATGACAAGACCGGTATTATCCAGAAGGAAGAAGTCAGCGAGGAGATGAGCGAGGGCGTCACCGGGGACGGCGGCGTGGTCGGAACGGAGACGAACTCGGATATTACCCAGTACGCAGGGAGCGGCTATAACGGAAACACTTCTTTTTCCAGCATGAGCGCAAGCCGGGAGTTTGCCATCAATCATGTCAAGGAACAGGGACAGGTGCCCGCCGGGGCAGTGGAAGATCTGACCGTATCCGTGATTGTCAACGGCAAGGATTTCGGTGACCTTACGGCAGATGAAGTGCGGAGCCTGACTGCCAATGCTGCCGGTATATACGCGAATGAGGCGGAAAACAAGATTACGGTGGCGAGTGCTTCCTTCTACAATTCCGTACCGGAACCCGTTGTGGACACGGATTTGGAATTTGTGAGGGTATTGCTTTCCAACCCGCTGTATTGGATTGTGGCGGCTGCGATTTTCTTATTCCTGTTGCTTTTGCTGATTTTGTTCATTGTCTTAAGGCGCAGGCGTAAGAAGAAAAAGAAACTGCAGGAGGAGGCCGAAGCCGCTGCTGCAGAGGTGCCTGTCATAACGGTAGAGGCGGAGAAGAATCCGGAGATTATGAAACTCCAGAACGAGAAAACGCAGGATCTTCGGGATAAGGTCCGTGACTTCACCGAGCAGAATCCGGAGATATCGGCACAGCTTTTGAAGGATTGGCTGAATGGAGGAGGCAGACATGGCGAGTGAAGAGTCTAAAGAAATGCTGACCCCTGAACAGAAAGCGGCGGCGGTAGTGGTCGCGCTGGGCGCGGATAAAGCCTCCCTGATTTATAAATACCTGGGCGAGGAGGAGGTAGAGAGGCTGACCGTTGAAGTGGCCAAGATGGGGCGCATGGACAGCGAGCAGATGGAATATGCCCTCGACGATTTTTACAAGACCTGTTTGACCCAGAAGGTGGTGACCGACGGCGGGCTGGAATATGCCCGCTCGGTTCTGGAAAAGGCGTATGGGGAGGCGACGGCGAGCGAACTTTTGTCCAAAGTGACCAAATTCCTCAAAAACCGTTCCTTTGAGTTTATCCGCAAGGCGGACAGCAAGAGCTTGTATTCCGTCCTGCAGCATGAAAGGCCGCAGACGATTGCCCTGGTACTTTCTTATACGGATTCCGAACAGGCGGCCAGTGTAATTGCGGGACTGCCTGACGATAAAAAGATTGCGGTGGTGGAGAGTATCGCTACCATGGAGAGCGCTTCCCCGGAGGCGATCAAGCTGGTGGAGAGCGGACTGCGCAAGAAATTCGACAATATCCTGACTACCGATTTTACAACCATCGGCGGCATCGATTACATTGCGGATGTCATGAACCATATGGACAGAAGCAGCGAAAAAGCAATTTTCGACGAAATGGGAAAGGAGAATCCGGATTTGGCGGACACCATCCGCAAGAAGATGTTCGTGTTCGAAGACATCCTTGGCATGGACGACCGTTCCGTACAGCGTTTTGTGCGCGACTGCGATATCAAGGATCTCGTGTACGCACTCAAGAATGCTTCCCCGGATATGACGGCCCTGTTCTACCGGAACATGTCCTCCCGTATGTCGGAAACCATCCGGTCCGATTTGGAAATTACGACCAATGTAAGATTGCGTGATGTGGAAGAAGCACAACAGCGTATCGTGAATATTATAAGACGACTGGAGGAAATGGGAGAACTGATCACGAATAAGGGTGGCAAGGATGATATTGTTGTTTGATAAAAACATCGCAACCGTGACCGAGGCGGAAGTGAAACCTTACATCGGCTATCAGGAATTCGGGGCGGAAGCGCCCCCTGTGCCCATGGAGGAAGAAGAGGTGCAGGAGGCTGCGGAAGAAGAGGCAAAAGAACCGGAGGAGTCTGAGGAAAGCCGGCAGAACCGCTGGAAGGAAGCCATGGAGGAGGAATACCGCCAAAAGATCGCCATGGCAGAACAGATTTTGGACCAGGCCAAAGCGGAGGCAGAAAAGCTGCGCGAGGAGGCAAGGCAGGAAGGCCAAAAGGACGGGTTTGAGGAAGGAAAGCGGTTAGGTTATACGGAAGGTTATGCCGACGGGGAACAGGAAGCGATAGAAAGTCACCGGGAGGCCTGCCAAAAAGAGCTGGATGAGTTGCAGAACCATATCGCAGAGACCATCCGGGATATGGGAAATCAGAAAAATAAGGTATTGGAGAAATATTTGGATAACCTCAAGGATATTTCCCTTGCCGTGGCGGAAAAAATTATTCAGACCAGCTTGAAATCCAGCAGTGAGATTATAAAACGGATGATCGTTGTCAGTACGGAGAAGCTCAAGAAAGTGGCCTGGGCCAAAATTTATGTGGGCCGCAGCGGGACGGGGCTGAACGTGCAGGGTGACGCGGAACTGCTGCATGAACTGACGAAGCTTTCGGATAATGTGAAGATTGTGGTTATGAACGAGGAGCCGGGAACCTGCATTATCGAACTTCCCAGCGAAATCATTGATGTGAGTGTGGGAACGCAGCTGGAAAACATCAGGGGTATTTTGGAGAATGCCAGGCTGTAGTGTTTGACGGATTGCCATGGAAAGGAGGTGCTGCCATGCTAAAGGATTTGCCCCAGCTTATTTCCGGCTCGGAAACGGTGAGCCATATCGGAAAAATTGAAAATATTGTGGGAATGTCCATGGAGGCTTCCGGGGGTATGGGCAGCATCGGCGATATCGTCATGATTTATAATGAGGATTTGAAGAAACAGGTGCCTGCCGAGGTAGTGGGTTTTAAGGAAGATATGATGCAGCTCATGGCCTATGACGACATGAGCGGAATCGGGGCGGGCAGTTTTGTGCGTAATACCAGGAAGCGCCTGAAGATTCCGGTGGGGGAGGCCCTGCGGGGACGTGTGATTGATGCCCTTGGGGAGCCGATGGATGACAAAGGCCCCATAGATTCTTCGAGGCATTATTATGTGGAAAGTCCCAAAGTCAATCCGTTGAGCCGGCCAAGGATTCAGGAACGTCTTGACTTTGGCATTAAGGCAATCGACGGACTTAACTCAATCGGCAAGGGACAGCGTATCGGGATTTTTGCCGGCAGCGGTGTGGGAAAGAGTACGCTGCTGGGAATGATTGCAAGAAATGTAAAAACGGATATTAACGTAATTGCGCTGGTGGGAGAGCGTGGAAGGGAAGTATTGGAGTTTATCGAGAAGGACTTGGGAGAAGAGGGGATGAAGCGCACCGTTTTGGTGGTGGCGACTTCGGATCAGCCGGCGATGCTCCGCATGAAATGTCCTTTGGTGGCGACGACAATAGCAGAATATTTTAAAGACCAGGGCAAGGATGTTCTGTTAATGATGGACTCCCTTACCCGTTTTGCCATGGCACAAAGGGAAATCGGCCTGGCAACCGGGGAACCTCCTGTGGCCCGGGGATATACGCCTTCCATTTATGCGGAATTCCCGAAGCTTTTGGAACGGAGCGGCAATTTTGAGAAAGGCTCTATCACAGGTATTTATACCGTACTTGTGGAGGGGGACGATACCAACGAGCCTGTTGCCGATACGGTGCGGGGTATTTTGGACGGACACATTGTGCTGACCAGAAAGCTGGCCAACGCAGGACATTTTCCGGCGATTGATATCGGCGCCAGCATCTCCCGTCTGATGACCAGTATCGTATCGCAGGAACATCAGGATACGGCTTCCGGCATCCGCAATATTTTGAGCATATATGAACAAAACGAAGATCTGGTCTCCATCGGTGCATATAAATCGGGAACGAACTCCAAATTGGACTATGCCATTTCCAAGATCGGGCAGGTGAATGATTTTTTGATGCAGAAGGTGGGGGAAAAGTTTTCCTATGAGGAAGTTATGGAGGAAATGAACCGCATTCTGGGCGGAAAAGGTGACAGGGGCGGACAGAAAAAGGGATAAATTGAAACCGTAAGGTCTTTTGAAAAGTTACACGGAATAGACTCTTTTGAGAGGAGTTTGAAGGATGAAAAAATTTGTCTTTTCCCTTGACAAGGTATTGGACTATAAGGAACAGGTAGAGAATAACCTGCGCAATGAATACAGCCAGATTGCACAGCGGGTCAGGCAGCAGGAGCAAAAGATTAATGATTTAAACGCAGAGTTTGCCGGATGCCGCAATGAGTTTGAAGCCCGCAAGAAGCAGGGATGCACGGTAAACACGATGCTGACCTATGACGGGTATTTAAACAGCATACGCAGGCAGATTGAGGCCGAAAAGAAAGTATTGGCGCAGCTTCGGCAGGAGGAAGAGAAGAAACGTCAGGAGATGGTGAGGGCCAAGGTAGAGACTTCTTCTTTTGAAAGGCTCAAGGAAAAGAAAAAGACGGAATACGAAAAAGAGGCGCGCAAAAAGGATGAACAATTTATAGAAGAGTTTGTCTCCAACCTCACAAGCGTCAAGAATGCGGATGCACATGCGAGTGCGGTGTAACAAAAACATTTTTGCGGGTAAACCTGCCGATTGGCAGTTTACTATAAAAAAATAGCAGGCGAAAGCCGCAGGGAAAGGAGGGAACGGGATGGTAAGCAATGTATTGGCAAGTCTGCAGCCGACGGTGCAGCCGTCTTCTGCATCCCAGTCCAATACCGTATCGGGCGGTTCGGATACATACCGGGATATGATGGACCGGGTGTCACAGGCCGGCAGGGATTCCGGCAGCGCATCCCCGGGCAGCGATGACAAAACAGTCGTCAAACCGGAGAAGGATACGGTTGTCGGGGAAACGAAAGAGCAGGATGTCACAGACGATGCGGATGCAGGGCAGAAAGCGGTCTATGTGGCGCCTTACATGATGCTGTTTCAAATGCAGCAGGAGACAAATCTGGAAATGCTGCATGCGGAAGGCATTGACGAAGGAATTTTGACGGGCGTACAGAATTTGCAGGGCGCAGGGACGGAAACGCTCACAGGCCTGTCAGGTGCGGACGGTGGACAGACAGGATCAGAAATGCCTGTAGATGCAGGACAGGAGATGCTTGCGGATGCTGTCCTGTCACAGGACAAAACCGCAGTGGAAGCGCTGCAGTCCAAGGCCACACAGATTGCGGACACGATACCCGCACAGAAAGCGGAAGTCCAGGAAGGGCAGCCCGGGAAGGCACCGACGGAAACGGGGGTGCAGGCAGTGCAGACCGACAAGGCGGTGGAAGGCAGGTCCATCCGGGATATGGCCAAAGCAGGCAAAGAAGAGAAGGCTTCCGGGGAGGGAGACAAGGACGCTGCGGATACCGGGGCACAGTTTTCGGGAATGCTCAAAGAGGCGGCCGGTATTGAGGGCAGGGAGGTGACCCAGACCCAGACGGCGCAAGGAACCCAAAAGGCGGAAACGCAGACGGAAACGGAAGAAATCATGGCACAGCTTCCGAAGGATTTGGCGGATAAACTGGCCAATCAAAAGGAAGTTACGATTCAGCTGGAACCGGAAAACCTTGGAAAGCTGGTGATTAAGGCTTCTTTCGAGGACGGAAAGGCAATGGTTTCCATTCTTTGCACCAGTGAAAAGACGCTGGAACTTCTTTCGTCCCATGCCCGCACATTAGGTTCCATTATGGAATCCAACATGGGAAGTCCTACCAGTATTGTGCTGGATAAGACGGAGGAAAATTATTTAAACCAGCAGCGCAATGAGGAACAGGCGCAGCAGGAAGCGCGCAGGGAGCAGGAAGCGCGGCAGCAGCAACAGAATGAAGAACGGCGAAAGCCAAGGAGCGAGGATTTCCTTGCACAGCTCCGGCTGGGGCTGGTTTAGGGAAAAGGTAAGCCTTAAAAAAACAAGGAAAGGAGAAAGGATAAATGCCGGACGGAGTCAGTAATGATACACAAATTACACAGGGCATGGCGTGGCAGACAGCGACAAGGTCGGTGAGCGGCAGTGGCGGCTACGGGCTGGAAATGGAAGATTTTTATAAGCTTCTGGCAGCACAGCTGAGATATCAGGATATGGATAATCCGATGGACACCAGTGAGATGATGGCCCAGATGGTGCAGACACAGATGATCCAGACGATCACCCAGTTAAACCAGATGAGCTATATTACCTATGCCGCATCCATGATCGGTAAGGAAGTGGTGGTTGGCGTGGTGGACCAATACGGTTTTGCCACCAATGAATTTAAGACCGGCGTGGTGGAGGGCGTAAATATCACGGCAAATCCCCCAACCCTCTTTATAGATGGGAAGCGGTATGAACTTTCCCAGCTGGTATCAATTGGAAAACTTCCGTTGGAGGAGGATAAAAAAGACCCTGAAGTTTCCGGAAAGCCGGAAGATCCCGATGGGCCAAAGGAGCCGGATGAGGAAGGGAAAGAACCCGGGGATGTGGACGGGGACGATAAGGATCCGGATAAAGTCGGTTCCGACGGTGACGGGAATAAAGCCGAAGGTGCTGACAAAAACGAAGGTTCTGCGGAGCCCGGTACGGATGTGGAGCAGCCCGGAGGGGATGACAAGGTAGACGGCTCCCAAGGAGAGAACGTTTCCAAGCCGGAGAACGGGCCTTCCGAGGGCGAAGGAACGGGAGAATCGGAAGGAAACGGGGAAAATACCGATCCTGCAGGATCCGAATCCGGGGAAGCGTAAAGCTTTAAAAACCGCTGCGACAGGCAGGGAGGCCTGTGCGGCAAAAAGGGGTATCCCCTGGTGAATGCCCGCCAAAGCGGGCGGAATGAGAGGAAATATGGTGAATGGAATCAATTCCGTAACGCTGTCCAATTCCTCGGTCTGTGCAAATCCCGTAACCGGCACGAATTCCATGACGAGTGTGGGGAATCTTCGGCTGCAGCATGAGAAAAACCTGACGGCAGCCAAGCAGGAGAGTATGTTTGCCAGACAGCTTCGGGAGAGAACCCAGCAGGACGGCAGAGTACGTTTTTCCAGACATGCGGCGGCAAGGATGGCAGAACGGAGCGGGGAGATGACGACGGAACAGCT
>CARDPF010000038.1 GCA_948960675.1 uncultured Eisenbergiella sp. | reverse complement strand
AAAAGCAGGGTGGCCAGTGACATCCTGAATCTTTTGTGCAGCAGGATGGCCCACAAACACGGGGGTTATATCGGAAAAGGGGCGGTGGTGGAGGAAATTCCCTGCCTGCCCCACGGTCTGCATGGCGTTTATATTTCCCGTTTTGCCAAAATCGGAAAAAACTGCCGTATTTACCAAAACGTCACAATCGGGGAGAAGGGCCGCAGGGCGCCGCAGATCGGGGACAATTGCCTGATCGGCGCAGGCAGTATTCTGGTGGGGGACATCCGGATTGGGGACGGGGCAAAAATCGGCGCGGGGGCGGTGGTGTGCCGGGATGTTTTGGCGGGCACTACCGTTGCGGCCTGTGCGTGCCGGTTTATCGGACAGGCGAAGGAAGAGGGGGCAGGATATGACGGGGGATAAGACAGCGCGCACAGGGCGGGCGTGGATTGAACTGAACCGGGAAGCGCTTTTGGAAAATGTGCGTACCATCAGGGCGATGCTGCCCCCGGGCTGCAGGCTCATGCCTGCCGTCAAGGCAAACGCATACGGGCATGGCAGTGTTTTGATTGCCAAGGAGTTGCAAAAAGCGGGGGTGCAGGCGTTTTGTGTGGCATGCGTGGCGGAGGGCGTACGGCTGCGCCGCTGTGGGATACAGGGGGAAATCCTGGTACTGGGATATACGGATGAAAAAGAACTTGCAACGCTTCACCGCTGGCGGCTGTCCCAGACGGTACTGGATTTTTCCTATGCGCAAAAGCTGAACCGCTGGGGCAAAAAGCTGCATGTGCATGTGGGGGTGGATACCGGCATGCACCGTCTGGGAATCAGGAGCGAAAACCGGGAAGAAATTATGTCGGTACTGGAGATGGAAAACCTGCAGGCAGACGGTCTGTTCACCCATCTTTGTGTCGCAGATTCGGATGGGGCAGCGGATCGGGCATTTACAAAAAGGCAGGCAGGGGATTTTTACCGGCTGGCCGACGAGGTCAAAAGCCGCAGGGGCAGCTGCCCAAGGCTGCATCTTTTGTCCAGCTACGGGATTTTTAGGTACCGGGAATATGCGCAGGATTATGTGCGGCCCGGCATTGCGCTCTATGGGGTCTTAAGCCGGGAGGAGGACCAAAAAGGCGGCCCTCCCCTGTTTCCGGTGCTCTCCCTGAAAGCCCGGGTGGCTTGTGTCAAACGCCTGCATGCGGGGGAGACGGCGGGCTATGGCAGGGCATTTTTGGCCGGTGGGGAGAAAACCATCGCCACGCTGGCCATCGGCTATGCGGACGGCGTTCCCTACAGCCTTGCGGACGGGGGCGCAAGCGTGCTGTTGGAGGGGAAAAAAGCGCCCATCGTGGGACGCATCTGTATGGATCAGATGTTGGTGGATGTAAGCGGTATCGAGGGGGTAAAGGCCGGGGATACGGCCGTCTTAATCGGAACATCCGGGATGCAAGAGATTACGGCGATGGAGGTTGCAGGGCAGTGTAACACCATCAGCAACGAAATTCTCAGCCGTCTGGGAGAACGCCTGGAACGGATTGTCGTGTAGGCGCATGTCACTTTGGCAGTCTTTTGGCGGCGCATCCGCAGGCAGGGCAGGGGAAATGTTGCGGCGGCCAGATTCCCTTGCAGGACACCGGTTTTCTACACATGTCTACATACAAAGCGGGGAATTCTTCCAAAACGCCGTTCCATTCCAAACTGTCCAAAAACACGGAAACTCGCTTCGCTCAAACAATCCGCCTTTTTGGACAGGAATGGAATGGTGTTTTGGGAAATTCCACCGTTTGCATGCAACCATGTGTAGAAAACCGGTGTCCTGCAAGGGGGTCTGGCCGCCGCAACGTTTCCCCTGCCCTGCCTGCGGTAGGATCCGCCTTCCCTGCCTGTTGGCACACCTCCCAAAGCCTGTGGCTTAACTGAGTGACATTGGCCATAAATAGTAACGGGGGGAAGGTGCAAATCAGGTCCTGTTTTTGCGCAAATAGAGTCATTTTGAAGGGGGCATTCTGTTGTTATGATGATCTTGGGAAGGTAAGGGATCACAGGGGTCCGTGCGGTCAGCACGGGAGTGGATCCCCAAAGAACAGAGTGTCCGTTTATGCGGACGGAAGAGAGGGCGTATGAAGATCACCAATTGTAAGGTCAACCACTTGACGGATCCGTTGGGGTTTTGGATGGACGGGCTGTGTTTTTCCTGGCAGGTCGAGGAGGCGCAGGGGAAGAAACAAAAGGAGTCGAGGCTGCAAATCTGGCAGGACGACGGGCGGATGCTGCCTGTGCAGGAAGCGCCGGTGTGGGACAGCGGATGGAAGGCCTTGGATTGCAGGGCAACGAGGGCTAATCTTGTGCCCAAGGCATGTACCCGTTACCGGTGGATGGTAAGCGTGCGTTCGGATGCCGGGGAAGAGGCGGCCAGCGGGGAAAACCGGTTTGAGACCGGCAAAGGGGAGCAGGAATGGACGGCCAAATGGATTGGCTGTGCGCCAAACGGGACAAGGCATCCCGTTTTTGCAAAGCAGGTTGCACCTTCCAAACAGGTGGCGGCTGCACGGCTTTATATTTGCGGGCTTGGCTTATATGAGGCGTACTTTGACGGGGAAAAAATCGGGGAGGAATGGCTGGCCCCTTATTGCAACAATTACAACGAATGGGTACAATACCAGACATATGATGTGACCGGGCAGCTGCAAAAGGCGGGAACGCTGTCGGTCATGCTGGGAAACGGATGGTATAAGGGACGTTTCGGGTTTGCGGATGGGGACGGAAAGCCTTATTACGGAAAAGATTTTAAACTGATTGCGGAATTACATCTGGTTTATGAGGATGGCAGCAGGGAAATTGTGGGTACGGACGAGAACTGGCAGGTGACTTACAGTAACATCGTTTTTTCCAATATTTATGACGGGGAAAAGGAGGACGGCACACTGGAGGGGGCAGGGGTGCATCAGGCCCTGCCGGTACAGGCGCCGCAGGGTGTTTTGACGGAGAGAAGAAGCCTTCCCGTTCGCGTGCAGGAAGAGGTGCCTGTGGCAAAACTTTTGCATACCCCGGCGGGGGAAACCGTGGTGGATTTGGGACAGAATATCACGGGAAGCTTCCGGCTGCGCGTGCATGAGCCCAAGGGAACGAAAATTCATGTGCAGGTAGGGGAAGTGCTGCAGCAGGGGAATTTTTACCGGGATAATTTGAGGTCTGCGCTGGCGGAATACGTTTACATTTCCGACGGCGGGGAGCATGTGGTCGGACCGCATTTTACCTTTTACGGATACCGGTATGCAAAAATAGAAGGGGTATCCGGTCTGCGGGCCGGGGACTTTACAGGTCTGGTGATGTATTCCGATTTGCAGCGGACGGGAACGCTGCAGACGGGTAACGATTTGGTGAACCGCCTGATTCTTAATACCGAGTGGGGACAAAAGGGCAATTTTCTGGACGTGCCCACGGACTGCCCCCAGCGGGATGAGCGCATGGGCTGGACCGGGGATGCGGAGGTGTTTTCCCCGACGGCATGCTACCAGATGGACAGCTATGCCTTTTTTGCCAAATATCTGTATGACATGGCGACGGAGCAGAAGAATTTGGAGGGAGCGGTGCCTAATGTGGTTCCTTCTTTCGGATATACGGATATTGCCTGTGCCTGGGGGGATGCGGCGTGCGTTATCCCGTGGAATCTGTATCTTTTTTACGGCGACAGCAGTATTTTGGAAGCGCGGTTTGACAGCATGAAAGGCTGGGTAGACCATATCGCGAAGCTGGAGGAAAACGGGCAGGGCTGGCGGGAGCACGCACATTTCGGCGACTGGCTGGCGCTGGACGGCATCGGTGGGATCGACGGGGTGATGGGAGGCACGGAGGAAGCCTTTATCGCGCTGGTATATCTGCGCTATAGCGCCCAGCTGGTGGCCAAGGCGGCGGCCGTTTTGGGGAAACATGCAGAGGAGGGACAGTATACGCAGCTGGCCGACAGGATTCTTGCGATCATCCGTCATGATTATTATACGCCTTCCGGACGGTGCTGTATCGACACCCAGACGGCGCATCTTTTGAGCCTGCGCCATGGGCTGACGGTGGACAGGGAATGGACGGTCAAACGGCTTGTCAAGAAGTTTGCGGACAATGACGGGAAGCTGCAGACCGGGTTTGTGGGCACACCGATTCTCGGGGAAGAACTGTCGAAGGCAGGACATTCGGATCTGGCGTACGACCTTTTGCTGAATGAGGAGTATCCCGGATGGCTTTATGAGGTGAAGCTGGGGGCGACCACCATTTGGGAGCGCTGGAACAGCCTGCTGCCGGACGGCTCCGTTTCCTCTACCGGGATGAATAGCTTTAACCACTATGCGTACGGTTCCATTGTGGAATGGCTGTATGCTTACGTGGCAGGCATCCGGCAGGAGGAAGGGGATGCAGGATTTTCCAGGGCATTGCTTGCGCCCATACCGGATGTGCGGCTGGGAGCCGTGGAAGCTTCTTACCGGTCCGCCAGCGGCCTGTGGAAGTCGTCCTGGAAAATGCCGGACGAAAGCCATATCGAGGTTTGCGTGGAGGTTCCTTTTGGCTGCACCGCAAGGCTGGTATTGCCGTATGCGCCTGCAGAAGTGTTTGCGGATACCCAAAATCCCATGTTTGCAAGGGTGGAGGACGGCGTCTGCCATCTGGAGGCGGGACGCTACAGCGTTTCTTATTCGTTGCGGTAAGCAGTTCCTGCCGCTTCATCCCGCCGAAAAAACCCGGTGTGCGGGGCGGCCCTGGGGGCGTATGGGGACGCACGGCCGTTACGGGCTTGCGGGATTTTGGACAGCAAATTCCACCAAAACAGTCGCTGTCCCTAAACGCAACAGGACGCAAAAAACGCGCTTTGCTTGAACGGTTTTGCGTCCTGTTGCAGGGACTGCAACCATTTTGGGGAATTTCTCCATCTAAAATCCAGCAGCCTGTACCGGCCATGCGTCCCCCATACGCCCCCAAGCCGCCTGCGCACCGGGTCTTCCCGGCGGGGGGAAGCGGCTGGATGCATAATGTTTTTACCAATAGGCGACAAATTGATTGCCGTTTTCCTCGAACCAGCTGCGGGCATCCCCAAGTCCTTTTTTCTCCACCGTCCCATTTAGCGGATCCATCAGCACCACATTCTGTTCGTTGAAGCCGGTGATGAGTACGGCGCTGCCGTCCTCCAAAACGGCCAGCACCGGAATTTCCCGGTCGGGATAATATAGTACCATATCCAGCGTACAGCCGCGCAAATCCAGAATCTTTCTTCCCTCGAGATTTTCCTCCAAAATCGCCATGACATCCTTACCGGCCCCCAAAAGATTGCTGCTGTCGCGCATCAACCCTTCAAACCGCAGGATCGCATTGAGGCACACGGCCAGGCTTTGTTCCCCCTCCCTGGTCGCTTCCGCAGTAATCGCCATAATCTGGTTGACCAAATGAAGCCTATCCCGCTTATATATATAAGCGCCGTCCTCCGCCGTCACGGAGCCGGATCTCTCATAAGCCAGCCGCACCGCATCCGCAGGCAGCGTAAACACGTCCTCTGCGCCCCATTTTCCATACACATAATAGCGCATGGGATGTTCCTTATATGGGACAGACACATTCCGGTTCCCCTCAAAAAGCACCTCCCTGGGGGTCAGGATTTTGATTTTTTTGCTGTCCACCTGACTTTTCAAGGCAAGCTGCACTACCGTCTGCAGATTTTCCGTCACAGCCGTCTCCACATAATTTTTGCTGGAAGGGATCTCATCGCTATAAAGAATCTGATCGGAAGCCGTCGGTTCAAACCCTTCTTCCGTCCTCTTTATGCGCGCCAGGCTGATTTGGTTTTCCTCAATCACGCAATCGGTCACAAAAGTATCGGGCTGCCGGTAGGTTTTTAACACATCGCCCTCAAAATTGCGGATCAAAATCTGCTGCATGGGAAAAACGGTATGTCCCAGGGAGTCTTCATGGATATCCGCTTTCCTCGCAATGCCATAAATCAGATCAGCTCCCATGAATCCCAACACCCGGATACAGTTTCCGCTTCCGGCGGCAATTTCATCCGTCTTCCCGCTGTTTAAATCCATAAACAGCAGCGTTTCGCTGGAAAACCGTCCCCCTTCCTGCCACGCCAGCATGCTTTGGTTCTTTGAAACCTGATAATTTTCCTCACTCATGCCCTGCACGATGGCTTCGCTGCTTTTATCCTCCAAACCCACATGAATGATGCTGCCGTCCATCATCAGATACAAATCATTTTTCCCGTTCACGTAGGATAAATTTTCGATATCCGTTTTCAGCAGCTGGGCCGATTTTGTATATGGGATGAATACCATTTCCTCCACCACATTCAGGGTACTGCTGTAATAGCAAACCTGAATGCCGCATTCGCCCTCGTGCCGTCCCCGGTTCATATAGCCGTACACCAAAAAAGTAATGTTCCCGGTTTCATCTACCTGCAGGATCCGAAAGCCGTGGTCTCCGTGGAGGGTGCGGGCATCATTTTGACCTTCCCCCAAAAACGTAAACAATACGGCCAATTTTGTGTCCGAACTGTTATAGCTGTAAAGGGTGTCTGCCTGGGAAAACGCAAAAATGGTTCCACCGTCGCTCTCCACAAGTTCCATGTCAGGATCCGCAATCCCAATATTGATTTTGTCGTTGGCAAAACTCCATGCAGATTCTTCCAATAGCTGCTGGGCCGTGCGCTCATAATCCAACAGATAAATCCGCTCCGGTGTGTAACGGACCCGGAAATACTCTTTTACTTTTGCATATACCGTCTTCCCATTTTGCTGATAACCTGCCAGATAAGACAGAACGAAGGAAGCGGTCTGGGGCGCAATCTCCCTCACCTGTATCTCCGTCCCGCCCTGCTTTTGCACGGAAAGCCCCGCCCAGGCCACCTGCCTTGCGCTGCTGTGGATGTTCACCTTGGCCAGCGTAGTGTTATCTCCCGACGCGTTTGGCTCCAAATACATGCTGTACCCGGAAAGGCTTTCATAGTCAAGGGTCGCCTCCGAAAATGCCGTGACAAACGCCAGCTTTTCCGACAGGTTATAGTCGGCCCAGATGATTCTTGTATAGTAAGAGACCTCCCTGCCATCCTCCAGCGTAAGTACGAAAACGAGTGCATATTCCTCCCCTTCCTGAATCAAATCCTTTAGGCGGAAGGAGGCATAAATATCCGAACCGGCCTGCTCATAACCGGTCATAACCGTATTTTCAATCAACCTGTTCCCATCAATGCTGCGCACTTCATAGACCATGTCCCTGACGGCCTGCCCGTAGGTATGAACGACAATATCCATCTGCCGCTGTCCTCCCACCGGTGTAATACATTCCCGCATCCCCGCCGTCTCCATGGCATGGACATAGCCATACATCCGGTTTATCTCATGTCCGCCCACCCGCACAGCCAGGGTTGGCAGGGTAGCTTCCCCCATGGGCGCCGTCATATCCGTATTCCCCCGGTTCATATAGAAACTGATTGTTACCAGTGAAATCATAAATACGCCCAGGAACACGATGAGCTTAATCATGGATTTCCTCAAATTCAAATCTCCCCGTCTTTTTGTCTAAACTGTTCTGTTTTTTCGTTTTCCAAAAGTTTCTGCAACGTCGTGTGCACATGCAGCGTTTCTGCCAGCTGCCTGCTTTTGCACGGCTTTTTCTTCCCTGTATACACGGCCCGCAGCAGAATATTTTTAGGAGTATGCTCCATATCAATAAATTCAATCACCTGCGTGTCATATCCGCTTTCTTCCAGCAGGTTTGCCCGAAGCGCGTCCGTAAAAAGCGCGGACATGCGTTCCCTGATCAGTCCATATTTAAGCGCCCCCTCCAATGCGCCGCACGCAATCTGCCCGTTTACCTCATGCTGGCAGCAGGGAACCGACAGTATCACCTTCGCCTTCCAGCAAATTGCCTGATACAGCGCATAATCCGTGGCCGTATCACAGGCATGCAGCGTCACCACCATATCTACATTTTCCGTCTCCTTATACGCCGCAATATCCCCCTGTACAAAATCCAATTGGTCATAACCATACTTTTCCGCCAGTTGGGAGCAGGCTGCAATCACATCCGCTTTCAGGTCCAGTCCGGTCATCCGTACCTGTCTCTTCTGCAATTCGTGCAAATAGTAGTACATGGCAAACGTCAGGTAGGATTTTCCACAGCCAAAATCAATCACGCGGACCGGCCTGTCTGTGGGCAGCCGGTCAAGCACATCCTCCACAAATTCCAAAAAGCGGTTAATCTGCCGGAATTTGTCGTAACGGCTTTGCACTGTTTTCCCATCCCGGGTCTGCACCCCCAAATCCACAAGAAAAGGCACTGCGCGCCCTTCCTCCAAAATGTATCTTTTAACCCGGTTATGGGACAGGTCCGCCTGCTTTTTCCCGTCTTTCCCATGAAGCTTCTTACGGATGGAAATGTTTCCTTTTTTGCCGGACAGGACTGTCGCCGTAAACTGTTTGGTATCAATCTGCATCTGTTTATATTGGGCCGGAAAATCCGCCAAAATAAGCGCTTCCGTATCCCTTGCGGAACCGTTTTTGTGAAAAACCTGTTTTCCCACATAACTGGTGGTCTGAAAACAAAGCGCATTTTTTATCAACACAGGCCTTATTTTTTTCTTTCCGACAGCATCTTCCCCCTTTGTACGGGTTCCACTCAAAACTATCTGGTACAAATCCTGCTGCAGGCACTCCTGCAGCAGCTGTCTCAACGCTTCCATGCTGGTCCTGCCTTCCCACAGCGCAAAACTGCGCTCCTTACCGCTGACATCTTCTTCCTTCCGGTTCTATTTTATAGCTTTTACCCATCTTTGGCAACCGTTTATATCCCAAAATCGCCCGGCTATGGAAAATCGGTTGAAACCTCCAAATGTTTTCCCTATACTATGCTTATGAAAAGCACAAAGGAGGTGAAAATTTTGCAGGTTGAAATTGTCATGGATAATTCCTGCGCGGAACCCAAAATCACCATCAGAACAGCTTATATGACGGAAGAGATCAGCCGTATTGCCGAAAGACTGGCCGAAAATACACTTCAGGTCATTTCCGGCTGTAAAGACGGAAAAATCGAAGTGCTGGAACATGCGGATTTGATCCGTCTCTATTCCAACAGCGGGAAAGTCTTCGCGGTGACGGACAAAGGGGAATATCTCCTCCGGCTTCGGCTCTATGAACTGGAAGATCGTCTGGATACGGGGAAATTTGTCCGTATCTCAAATTCCGAAATCATCAACCTAAAAAAAGTCAGTAACTTTGATTTGAACTTTACCGGCACAATTTGCGTCAAACTCCAGAACGGTACGGTAACTTATGTATCCAGGCGCTACGTCTCCAAAATCAAAAAACTATTGGGATTATAGGGGAAAAGCGAGCTTTGTGTCAGCACACTGCAAAGCGCAAATGGCTTTACACAAACTCGCAAAACATGTATGGCTTTGCGCAGCTAAGCAGCGCAGAAACGGAGTAAACTATGAAAAAAGAAATGATAAAACGCGGCCTCTTTGGCCTTCCGGTCGGCATAACCATCGGATATTTAATTTCCATCGCAGTTTCCCTGCTGTGGGGAAACGGGTACTATTCGCCCTGTGTTCCGGAAATGGTTTTGGTCATGGGGAATGAAATCTGCGCGGTCATCATGCAGACGGTTCTCTGCGGACTTTTGGGCGTTAGTTTTGCGGCAACCTCCTGCATATGGGAAACGGATTGGAGCCTTGTAAAACAGACGGGAGTCTATTTTACCATCAATTCCATCGTCATGATGCCCACCGCCTACTTCACCTATTGGATGGAACACAGCGTCACAGGCTTTGTCACCTATTTCGGAATCTTTTTCCTAATCTTTGTAATAATGTGGATTATCATGCTTCTGATCGGCAGGCACAACGTCAAAGCCATGAACGACAAACTGAGCCAAAACCGCACCGACTGACAAAAACCCCAAATCTTGGGACAGCGTGCCGACAGGCCGGGAAAGCAGCGTCCGGCCTGCCGCTGCTTTCCCGGCCTGCCGGCACGCTGCCCCAAGCCCATGGCGTGGCGAAGTGACCTTGGTTTCTGGCAATTACGCTAAAATTTCAAGATATGGTTTGCGTTTCTTTGTCTGCGTTTATAGATTTCGTTACACAATAGAAGCTGCACAATCTCTTCCGTCTCCGGCATTTTTTCCTCGGGAATTTCCCTCTCCGCCGCTTTCTCCTCTTCTACAATGGCCGCCATCATATCCTGCGCCATTTTGTATACGGCGAGCCGGTCCGGATACTCGTCATAAATCATGCTTCCCGCATAATCAAAACGATCCAAAAGACGCTCCACCTTCTGCCGGTATCTGCGCGCCTCCCTGGGATACATTTCCTGCAGATACTCCAGATCCCGCATCACACGGTCCTCTTCCTCAAAAAACAGCGGCATCGGATATGTCATATAAAACGGTAATATTTTCGGATTGTGGAACATAAAATTTCCTTTCAGGCTTTCTTTACTTTATCATATGCAGGTTTTTGGCAACAGTTCGGACAGCAATGGCATGATACCTGAATTGTTACGCATATGGTCTTACCGCCCCAGCCTTGTGGAAAGGTGCGCCGCCCTGCGCACATCCTCTTTGGTAATACTTTCCTGTGTGTACCTTGCTTTTTCGTACAGTGCGGTAAGCGCCTCCCATTCTTTTGCTGCTTTTGAAGGCTCCTCCGTTTTCCCGGCGCACAGCAGGGCAAGCTCCCTTGCCGTCCTGGCTTTTAAGCCGGCAGCGCCTTCCTTTCGCACTTCCCCCTTTTGTTCCTGCTCCGCCAGCCTTTGTATTTCCGCCATATCCATCAAAAGCCGGCTGTTTGCTGCGCTGCTTTTTGACGCCTTTTTTCCTTCCTCCCTGACTCCCTGCCACACTGCCTTTCTAAAAATCCGCCGCACACGCTGCCCGGGCGTTCCCCCGATTGCGGGAATCCCCCTCCCGGTATGGTTCTTTTTTCGTTCCAGGCGTTCCTCCTCCTCCACATACCCTTCCTGTAAAACTTCCCTTCTGACCCTTTTCCTGCCGTAAAAGCTTTTTACCACAAAACGTATCACCATAAAAACCATCGCCAAAAACGCCGCAATCATCAATAACGCCAAAGCCGTCATCACGATCTTTTCCAGAATTTCCATCCACCAGGGCGGCTCCTGTCCGGGCGGCAGCAGCATCGCCTGTTCCCCCATGATTTCCGGTTCGGGCATCTCCACGAATTCCTCCTCCCCGCCTGCAAACAGGGAGAAAAATTTGGAAAGAATCCATGCCAAAAGCCTCCATGCCCTCCTGACACCTTCCGTCAAATATTCCATCAGCGCCGTGCGGGAACACAAAACCAGCGCTATCAGGGAAAAACCGCCGTAAACTGACGCCAAAACAAGGCCACCCTTGAAAATCCTGTCCTCCGGCATGGCCCCCGACGCCCTTCTGTTCATCTGCATATACCCCAAAAAATTTGCCAGATAACTCCGGATCCAGTATCCTGCCAGCCACCACAGCACCAGCCACAAAATCCGTTCACACCCTGCCTTACTATCCAAATAGCTTAAGGCCCAAAAAGCGGCTGCCGCCATCACCGCCATAAAACCGCCCGCAAGTACCCCTTCGCCGTCCTCTTGGCTTGTCAGGCGGATCCGAAGGGAAGAAAATGCATAAACCGCGCCCACTGCCGTAAAAGCTATCTGCCACAAAAGCGGCGTGGGACAAAGGCTGCCCAGCTTTCCCAACGCCACCGGCACCGCCAAATGCAGGAAAAGAAAAGGGAACAGACTGTCCAGTCTCCTGCGCAGCACATAAAAAAGCAGGGGTGCCGCCAGCGGAAAAAACAACACATATAGCGGTGTCCCAAAACCGCCAAACGCGGCGTCCGCCACCGTCTCCATCCCCACAAACAACATAAAATTCATCCCGGTTTCCAGTAAGTCCACCGCCGTTTCCAGTCTGCGTTCCACCTTACCCTCCCAGTGCAATCTTCGTCACGCGCTTTTCCAAATCCGGAAAAACCTTCCCCTCCATATGCCGTACCATCGGGCAAATCCATGCAAAATCCATTCCCTTCGCCTGACATTCCAGCAGCATCTCCTGAAAATCATCCTGCATGTCCGCAGAAATGAAAACAGTAAAAACCTCCCCGAAAGAATCCCTTTTTTCCAAAACCGAAGTCCGAAACACCGGCACGAAGGCAGGCGCGCTCCCGGACAGGTCAATCCGGGCCAGTCCCCTGTTGATGCTTTCCATATGTCCGATGCCGCTGGCCGCCTCCAGACAGACCAGTTCCTTCGTCAAAACATCCGGGCCGTTCGTATACAGCGCCGTACGGATTCCCTGCTGCAAAAAAAGCTGCGCCAGACCGGCCGCCATGCGGATGGATGTTTCCAAAAGTTCCATCTGCCGAAGAATGGCCCCGTCCTCCAAATTCACAAACAGCCGGATTGCCTTGAGCGCCGTGTAGCTTTTCATATTCACTTTCAAATCCCCGGTCTTTGCCGAAGCTTTCCAGTTAATGTCCCGCATGGTGTCAAAAGGGCTGTATTCCCGGATTCCCCGGTACTCAAAGGGATCTTCCAAAACATGCCGCCTGCTCAGAATTTCCCCGTTCAGCTTCTGGACCGCCTGCTCAAAGGCTTCGCTTTGATAAACCGCCGGATACACATAAAGTTGTGTATCACTGGACAGGCTTTTGGGCAGTTCCTTTGACAGCAGAAGATTTCCCGCCACCAAGTCCAATCCGTTAATCCGGTAAAACCCCCTTTTCTGACAGACAAACGTCAGCTTGCGCACATGCCGCATGTAAGGGCGGACGGACAGCACGTCGTTGCGGTAATACTGGTCCGTCACACTGCCGGAGTCGTCAGCCTGCGCAACCTGCAGATACCGCGACAGCTGGAATTTTACCTTCAGCGCGGGTATCGGCAAAAACTTGGCATTCTCCACCTGCTCACACAACACACAGGTTTCCCCTTCCGTGACGCTTTCTTCCGCAAAATGCAGGCTTACCGACAAATCCTTATCCCAATACCGGGCAAACAGCTTTTCCTGCAAAAAGCCGAGGAGAAGCGCCCCCAAAAGTACCCATATAATAATCATAGGAATTTTCCCTCAAACCGTAACCGTCAATCCATCCCCAGCGGCAGTCGCCAAATATCCCCACAAATGTGGCCGCCTGCCCCGCTACTCGCGGGAACCAAAATTTTCCGTGGGAACCTCCTGACTTGCACAAATCTCCTCCACCAGCTTCACCGCCTCACGGTAATGGCTCTGCCCGTAAGACAACACCAGCCGGTGCGCCATAATGGCGGTCGCCACCGCTTTTACATCATCCGGTATCACAAAAGTCCGATCCTGCAAATACGCCCATGCCTTGGCCCCCCTAAGCAGGGCCAGCGTCCCCCTGGGACTGACACCCACAACGGTTTTGGAACTGCTTCTGGTTGCCGCCGCCAAATCCACCATATAACCTTCCACCGCCTCATGCACATAAACCTGCGCCACTTCCCGCTTCATGGCAAGCAGTTCTTCTTTTGTAACCACCGCTTCCAGTCCGTCCATCGGGTCACCGCTGCCATACGTATCCAGAATCCGGATCTCCTCCTCCCGCTTGGGCAGCCCCATGGACAGCTTCATCAAAAACCGGTCCAGCTGCGCCTCCGGCAGCGGAAACGTTCCCGCCGTCTCCACCGGGTTTTCCGTCGCCACCACAAAAAACGGCGGCTCCAATCTTTGTGTCACCCCGTCTATCGTCACCTGCCGCTCCTCCATGCACTCCAAAAGCCCCGCCTGTGTCCGGGGGGTGGCACGGTTGATCTCATCCGCCAGCAAAATATTGGTAAACACCGGTCCCCGCTTTAGCACAAATGCATTTGTCTGCCGGTCATAAATATGCAGCCCCGTAATATCCGCAGGAAGCATGTCCGGCGTAAACTGCACCCTGCCAAACCCGATCCCCAGACTCTTGGCCAACGCCCGGGCCAGCCGCGTTTTTCCCGTCCCCGGCACGTCCTCCAGCAGCACATGCCCGTCCGCCAAAAGCGCGGCAAGCATCAGCTTCGTCACATCCTCCTTTCCGATTATCACTTTCCCCGTATTCTCCAAAATGGCTGCTATTTTTGCATTCATAAAAACCCCTTCCCCGCCCGTTCCCATACAAAAATCCATTCTACAAAAGGCAGGAAACCGAAAAGTCTCCTGCCTTGGTTGGCTACGCCTCAGCGCAGTGTATTGATACGTGCAACCGCCCTTTGCAGGGCCGTCTCCGCCCTGGCGATATCGGTATCCGTCCTGCGCTCGCGGATTCTTTCCTCCGCCCTCTCCTTTGCAGCCTGTGCCCGGGCGATATCAATTTCCCCGGGCCATTCCGCTTCTTCTGCCAAAATCGTGATCTGTTCCGGTAAAATCTCCGCAAATCCCGTATGAAGCGCCGCCTTCTTCTGCCCGTCCCCCTGTGTGAGGGTGAGCACGCCGGGTCTCAAAATCACCGTCATGGGGATATGGGCCGCATATACGCCGATCTCCCCCTCCATGGTGTTAAACTCGGCCATCGTGGCCTCTCCTTCATAGAAAACGCGTTCCGGTGTGATGATCTTGATCAAAAAGGTTTTTTCCTCTGCCATACGCCGACTCCTTACTTCACGCGGGCAAGCACGTCGTCTATGCTCCCGGCGTTCAGGAAATAGCTCTCCGGAATGGAATCGTGTTTTCCGTCCAGAATCTCGGCAAAGCTGCGGATCGTCTCACCAATGGGCACATATTTGCCGGAATAACCCGTAAACTGTTCCGCCACAAAGAAGGGCTGGGACAAGAACCGCTGCACCTTTCTGGCCCTGGAAACCACCAGCTTATCTTCCTCGGACAGTTCGTCCATACCCAAAATCGCGATGATATCCTGCAGTTCTTTATACCTTTGCAGAATCTCCTGTACGCCGCGGGCTACCCTGTAGTGCTCATCGCCCACAATTCTGGGATCCAAAATGCGGGAGGTGGACTCCAACGGATCCACCGCCGGATAAATACCAAGTTCCACGATGGAACGGGACAAAACCGTGGTCGCGTCCAAATGGGCAAATGTGGTTGCAGGCGCCGGATCCGTCAGGTCATCCGCAGGCACATAAACCGCCTGCACGGAAGTGATGGAGCCGCTCTTTGTGGAGGTGATACGCTCCTGCAGCGCACCCATCTCCGTCTGCAGGGTAGGCTGATAGCCTACCGCCGAAGGCATGCGCCCCAAAAGCGCGGAAACCTCGGAACCAGCCTGGGTGAAACGGAAAATGTTATCAATGAATAAGAGCACGTCCTTGCCGCCCTTATCACGGAAATATTCTGCCATGGTCAGGCCCGTCAGGCCCACCCGCATTCTCGCCCCGGGGGGCTCGTTCATCTGTCCAAATACCATGGTGGTTTTGTCGATAACACCTGATTCCCGCATCTCGTGATACAGGTCATTACCCTCACGGGTGCGTTCCCCAACCCCGGTAAACACGGAATAGCCGCCGTGCTCGGTGGCAATGTTGCGGATCAGTTCCTGAATCAATACCGTCTTACCCACACCGGCACC
>CARDPF010000037.1 GCA_948960675.1 uncultured Eisenbergiella sp. | reverse complement strand
CATGGGGACTTCAAATGATTATCCGAAAACCGCAATGAACGGACACCGCCGCAGAAATTCTATAAAATCCATCAATTAAGAAGAGGTTTTGTACATGGACAAGACGCAAAAGCGCAGGCGCCTCCTGCAGTTATGTATCCTGCTTCTCTTTTTGCCATCCCTGCTTTTTCTCTATTTTCTTCCCACGAAGCAGGAACTCTCCGCTGAAATGTATTTCAGGGATGCGGAGGAAGGAATTTTATCCCAGCTTTTCTGGGGAGAGGACGGGGAACTTTCCGCCCAAAACTGTGTGGACGGAATCCGCACCGGGAATGCGGTCACGTTTTTACTGCCGGTGGATCCGTCCGGGTTTCAAACCATACGCCTGGATCCCTCCAACACGGACGCCCCCTACCGCATTTTCCACATCGCTTTCCTCCTGAACGGGGAACGCTTCCTGCAGTTTACGCCGGAGGAAATTGCAGCCGTTTTCCTTCCGGTTAACGCAACCCTCGCCCTGGATGGGGAGGATGTGGCCGTCATGCCCCAAAATACGGACAGCGGCCTCTATATGGACGATCCGGCGCTCACATCTGCCGCCGTTAAAGCGGCAGGGGTTTTGCGTGTCAGGCAGATCCGGGAACGCTTCTTTGGCGCATTCTGCCTGACGGCGGCGCTTTTGCTTGCCGTTTCCTTTTCTGGACAACTTGCCCGGTATGTCCGTTCCCTTTTTTCCCGCGATGCAAACGGGCGGTTTGACTGGCTGGCCCTGCTTTCCGTTGCCGTGATGGCGGGAGCCTTCCTTGTGGTGACAGTCATCGGCCTTTTTTCCGACCTCGGGCTTCATCCGGATGAGTGGGACGTCAAAGCCTGTCTGGACTACGGCATGACGCATTTTCTTCCCCCCGACATGCGGGATCCGGCTGTTAGCGGTACTTACAGCGGTTATGGCTATACCAAGCTGGAAAATTATACCTGGTACTTTTTCCTCGCCGGTAAGATTGCCTGGTTTTTCCAAAAGATGCTGTATTTTCTGCCTTATTACCGCATCCCCAATATCCTTTTGTTTGTGGCCTGCGCCCTGCTTGTAGTGCGCAATGTGCAAAAGCAAAAATGGCTTGCCGTAGCGTTTTGCATCTGCGTACAGGCATGGTATATTTTTTCATACACGACTGCGGATGCCCTGGATTTTTTCTGGTCCTTTCTCGCCGTTTACCAGCTTTCCGATCCCGAAAGCCTGCTCTACCACACGGTGGGACTGTCAAAGGTTACACGCCGCAGCGTGCCTGCCTTTTGCCTGCTTGGCATTCTGTACGGTATGATTTTATTGGGAAAGCCCAACTATTATTCCCTGCTTGCCCTCACCTTTTGTGTGCTTTTGTTCCGGCTCATCGGCACAAGAAATAAGAAAAGGAGGAAGGCCCTGTTTCGCAATTATTGTATCATCTTAGGGATTTTTGCGGCGACCGTCGCCTTCCGTGCAAGCTTTGATGTGACGCATTATGGATTTGACAAAGCGTCTGTCAAAGAAATGATGGAGATCCAGTATTGCTCTCCGGACAAAAACCCGCTCACCCCGGTGGAAGAACAGGGCGTTTCCTGGCACATGATGTCCAAAGGGTACTCCCTTGGGGACTTTTTTGCGGAAAACCCGGAATGGTTTGCCATGAGTTATAAAAGCTTTTGCGGCATCACCCAGCTCACCCACTCCGACACCTGGTATTACGTCCTGATGGGTTTTTTGTACGCTGCAATTTTTGCCAGCATCGGCGCCGAAACCTTCCGTCAAAAAATACCCTGGGGAAGGGCTGTATTTGGTGTCGGCGTCCTGTTGATGGTGGGGGGCGTTGTCGCTTCCGTCTTAAACTCCTACATCATTGATTCCCAGGCGCAGGGGCGTTACCTGCTTCCCCTCATCCTTATCGCGGGATATCTGGCAAGCCGCACCCCCGCCCTTTTTGAAAAGCGTCTGTTTTGTGCCCTGGTCATGGCCGCAGCTTTCCTCTCCGTGGCATTTTTCGGACTCAGGGGCGTCCCGATGTTCCTCTGATGCCACGTGGTTACAATTTGCGTTTTTCCATATTTTGCCTCATTTCTGCGCGGCTTTATTGCACAAAGCCATACATGGCTTACGGGTTTGTGGCAAGCCATGTATGGCCTTGCAATGCGCAGACAAAAATCCTGCGGTTGAAAATTTTAATTTTCAATCTTTCGGCCCCCGTCATCCGATAGGAGGTATCCATGATTGATCCAAACTCTGTACACATCAATTATATCAAAAAGGAAGTGCAAACCGGGAGTTACTGCGGCATGCGTTACCGGTTTGCCAAGGGAAAGAACGACGGCGGAGACTGCATGGATGTCACCGTCTGGCCGGAGCCTTTTTGCTTTTTCAAAACCCCGGACGACCAAAAGCAGACCCGCCAATTTCCCCTCACCCTACAAGGCCGGGACGAAGCGGTTGCATGGCTGAACGATCTGTCGTCACGGTTTGCCGGCAATGCCACTTAAGAAACCCATACAGCATATATGGAGCCTGCCGTAACAGAACCGGGGGAAAATGGAAAAAGGAAAGCAGGACGTGTAAACGCCAGGAACTTATTATTCGGTGTACTAGTCGGGGGAGATGTTTAGCTGTGAAGCGATACGGTCAATCTCCTGCTGTAGGCGTATCACTTCCGCCTGGAGTTGTTTCCGTTCGGCTTCCTGGGCGTTATCCCTGACTGCCAGCCGGGCGAGTCTGTCCAATTTATGAAGTAAAAGTTCAATTTGCTCCAACCGGGTGTCTATATAGCGGATCAATTCCAGCTGTATCTCGGCGTGAAACCGTTCGTCATCAAAAGATTCCATTCGGATCGTTTCCTTTCTAAACCGGCATGCGCCATTGTTGGCGCGCCATGGCCTGTTTTTAGTTTAGGGATGGCAGCCGGAAAAGTCAAGATTATATTCTGGAATTACCACGTAAAATCGTTACAGTTGTAACAGGGCAGACTTGTCTGAACTGTTACTTACAGTTGTGTTACGGTTCGGGGCAGTATTGCGGGTCTTGCTGCGCAAAAACCGCCCCTCTTTTGTCTGTAAAATTAATTTCCATGTGAATTTGAACCCGGATATTGAACTTTTTTGGCTTGTGTGATATTATGAACTTTGAAAATGAACTTATAGTGTTAAAAGTGAACCAATGGGAAGCGGTTTGCTATCAGGACAGGAGATTGGAGCATGGATCATCAATCGTTTGCGGAACGGTTCAATCTGGCGATGCAAAAACGCGGCATGAAGCAGGTGGATTTTCTGCGTATTGCCAAGGAGAGGGGCGTCAAGCTTGGGAAGAGCCAGATGAGCCAGTATGTCAGCGGAAAGACGGTACCCAGAAAAAATACGGCGCTGTTTCTTGCGGAAATCCTGCAGGTGGACGCCGCATGGCTATGCGGCACACTCCCGGAAACAGGGGAAAAAGAGGGGGCAGGGGAGCCGGATGCAGAAGGAGGGAGAACGATGAGGGAAGTCAAAAAGTCAGCGAAGTTGGATAATGTGTTATATGATGTGCGGGGGCCGGTGGTGGATGAGGCCACCAGAATGGAGGAGAGCGGGATCAATGTGCTGAAATTGAACATCGGAAATCCGGCCCCTTTCGGGTTCCGCACCCCGGATGAGGTAATTTACGATATGCAAAGGCAGCTGACCGAATGCGAGGGGTATTCGGCGGCGAAGGGGCTTTTTTCGGCAAGAAAGGCCATTATGCAGTACGCCCAGATCAAAAATATCCCCAATCTTTCCATAGAGGACATTTACACGGGAAACGGGGTGAGTGAATTGATTAATCTGAGCATGTCGGCCCTTTTGGACGACGGGGACGAGGTATTGGTTCCCGCGCCGGATTACCCGCTATGGACTGCCTGTGTGACGTTGGCCGGGGGAAAGGCCGTTCACTATATTTGCGATGAGGAGGCGGAGTGGTATCCGGACATGGAGGATATCAAAAAGAAGATTACGGACCGGACAAAAGCCCTGGTGATCATTAATCCCAACAATCCTACGGGGGCCGTGTATCCTAGGCAGGTGTTGGAACAGATTGTGGAGATTGCAAGGCAGCATCAGCTCATTTTGTTCTCCGACGAAATTTATGACCGTCTGGTCATGGACGGCGCAGAGCATGTTTCCCTCGCTTCCCTGGCGCCGGATCTGTTTTGTGTTACCTTCAGCGGGCTGTCCAAGTCCCATATGATCGCCGGATTTCGGATTGGCTGGATGATTTTGAGTGGCAATAAAAAGATAGCGAAGGACTATATAGAAGGGTTGAACATGCTTTCCAACATGCGGCTTTGCTCCAATGTACCGGCGCAGTCCATCGTGCAGACCGCCCTTGGCGGATACCAGAGCGTGAAAAATTATATCGTTCCCGGCGGAAGGGTTTATGAGCAGAGGGATTATATCTATAAGGCGCTTAACGAAATTCCCGGAGTCAGCGCGGTGAAGCCCAAGGCCGCCTTTTACATTTTCCCGAAGCTGGATGTCAGGAAGTTCAATATCGTGGATGATGAGAAATTTGCGCTGGATTTGCTGCGGGATAAAAAGATACTCATTATCCACGGCGGCGGGTTTAACTGGAGCCGTCCGGACCATTTCCGGGTGGTGTATCTGCCGCGCATCGAGGTACTTAAGGATGCGGCCCAAAAGCTGGGGGACTTTTTGGATGGCTACCAGCAGCAGTGAGGGGTGTTTGGATGGATTATCAAAAAAGTGTGGAAAAATGGGGTGTATGGGAAGTGTCCTGCGCCGGGACTGCAGAAGGGAATCCGTTTACCGGACAGTGGATCCGGGCCATCTTTACAGGAAAATCGGAAACCGTGGAGGCGGACGGTTTTTATGACGGGGACGGGGTTTATAAGGTGCGTTTTATGCCGTCCTTTACCGGGGAATACCGGTTTTGCCTGCAGGCAAGTTTTTTGGCACAAAAGCAGGAGGGAACCTTTTGGGTGACGGAGCCTGCATCGGGCAATCACGGGCCGGTGCGGGTGGCCAATACCTGGCATTTTGCCTATGAGGACGGCGTTCCCTATTATCCGGTGGGCACGACCTGTTATGTCTGGGAGTTGCAGCCGGACGAGCGGATTGCGCAGACGCTTGCAGGTCTGCAGGAATCGGGATTCAACAAAATCCGGTTTTGCATTTTCCCCAAGCACTATGATTACAACCTGGGGGAGCCCCGCAGTTATCCTTATGAGGGAACGCCCATGGATTGCGGCGTACTGACCCGGGACAATTTCATGCAGTATACGGGAAAAACAGAGGGAAACCATTGGGATTTTGAACGGTTTTGCACGGCGCATTTTGCCCACATAGAGGCATGTGTGGAAAAGCTGCAAAAAATCGGCGTGGAAGCGGACCTGATTTTGATGCATCCTTATGACCGCTGGGGATTTGCACAGATGGATGAGGCGCAGGACGATCTTTATATCCGGTATGTGGTGGCGCGGCTTGCTGCTTACCGCAATGTATGGTGGTCTTTGGCAAACGAATACGATCTGATGGAACACAAATCCATCCAAGACTGGGAACGCTTTGCGTCCATTATCTGCCAAAAGGATCCCTACCGGCATCTGCGGTCCATTCATAACTGCATGGCGTTTTATGATCATGCGAGGCCGTGGATTACCCATTGTAGCATCCAGCGCCAGGATTTATATAAAAGCGCGGAGCTGGTGACAGAGTGGCGGACACGGTACCGCAAGCCCGTGGTGTTGGACGAAATTGCTTATGAGGGGAATATCGAACACGGCTGGGGGAATATCACGGGAAAGGAGATGGTCCGGAGGTTTTGGGAGGCCGCCTGCCGGGGTGGTTACCCGGGCCACGGGGAAACTTTTTTGGCAAAGGATGATGTCTTGTGGTGGTCCCACGGGGGCATTTTGCACGGGGAGAGCTGGAAAAGGGTTCGGTTCCTCTTGCGGATTTTGAAGGAGACGCCGGGGATTGGCCTTGTGGAGAAGCAGCGTTCTTGGGATGAAGTCTGCGCCGTGCCTCAAAATTTTATGGAAGCGGAAAGGACGGGGTATCATCTGTTTTATTACAGCTTCATGCGCCCGTCGTTTCGCAAATTTTACTTTGACGACGTGCATGCATATAGGGTGGAGGTGATTGACACCTGGAATATGACGGTGGAAGAGGTAGGGATCTTTACCGGCAGCTTCCGGGTGGAACTGCCTGGCAGGCAGTATATGGCGGTGCGGATTCAAAAAGCATAATGCTTGCAAAAGAGGGGGGTATATAAATGGAAATCCATGATGATCGACAATCTGTCCGACACGGTTTTTGATTCTTGAAAATGGTTTTCTTTTGCAAGGGTTTCGGTTATGATGAAAGGGGGGAACGGTCCGGAAACGTCCGGAGTGTTACGAAAAAGGATACGGCCAAGGCAGGCCGGAAAAAGGAGGACAGGCATGAAAATTACATTTATGGGGGCGGGCAGTACGGTTTTTGCCCGTAACGTGATCGGGGACTGTATGTGCAGTACGGCCCTTCGGGACAGCGTCTTTGCGCTCTATGACATCGACGGGGGACGTCTGGAGGAGAGCCGGACAATTTTGGAGGCGATGCGCCAGACCAAGGGCGGTTTTGGCAGAATCGAATGCTACAAGGGCGTGGAAAACCGGAAAGAAGCCTTGCGGGGGGCCGATTTTGTGGTGAACGCGATTCAGGTGGGGCTTTATGATCCCTGCACCATCATTGATTTTGAGATTCCGAAAAAATACGGGCTGCGGCAGACCATTGCGGATACGCTGGGCATCGGCGGAATTATGCGCGCGCTGCGCACCATTCCGGTGATGGCAGATTTTGCAAGGGATATGGAAGAGGTCTGTCCGGACGCGCTTTTCCTAAACTATACCAATCCCATGGCGATGCTGTCCGGCTATATGCAGCGCTATACCGGTGTGAAGACGGTGGGGCTTTGTCACAGCGTACAGGTATGCTCGGAAGGGCTGTTAAAGGAACTGGGCATGGAGGACAGGCTGGAGGGACGCAGGGAACTGATTGCGGGTATCAACCACATGGGCTGGCTTTTGGAACTGCGGGATAAAAACGGGGTGGATTTGTACCCGGAAATCAAATCCCGTGTGGCAAAAAAGCTGGCCGATCCCGAATGCAAGGATAAGGTGCGGCTGGATTACATCAACCATTTCGGTTATTACTGTACCGAGTCCAGCGAGCATAATGCGGAATACAATATGTTTTATATCAAAAATAAGTACCCGGAATTGATCGAACGCTATAACATTCCGTTGGACGAATATCCCCGCCGCTGCGTCAGCCAGATCGAAGGGTGGAAGAAAGAATATGCAGAACTGATGGAAAACGGGGTAAAGGACCATGCCCGTTCCCGGGAATACGCTTCCTGGATTATGGAGGCCTGCGTGACCGGCAATCCTTTCCAGATCGGGGGGAATGTGTTGAATACCGGGCATCTGATTACCAACCTGCCGGAGAATGCCTGCGTCGAAGTGCCCTGTCTGGTGAACGGACATGGCGTGCACCCCTGCCATGTGGGAGAGCTTCCCATACAGTGCGCCGCCATGAATATGACCAATATCAATGTGCAGCTGCTGACCATTGAGGCGGCGCGCACATTAAAGCGCGAGCACATTTACCAGGCCGCGATGCTCGATCCCCATACCGGCAGTGAACTGGATATTGATTCCATCAAAAAAATGGTGGACGAATTGATCGCGGCACACGGGGACTACCTGCCCAAATATCATTAAATATTGATCCGGCATTTTGGTGAAATTCCCCGTTTTGCATGTATACATGCGTAAGGAATGCCCGCACTGCAAGGGGCCATCCTGCCGCTGCCATGCCGGTCGGCGTACCGTGCAGACTTGTCTGAACCGTTACGTTGCAAATCAGTTGAATCCATTTGGATTCCATGGTATACTGTACCTCGTCAACTTGTGGGTATGTGGATGAGGTGGATAATGGCGACATTTATTGATATGTTTGCCGGTGCGGGAGGTTTTTCGGAGGGCTTTCTTCAGGTCGAGGACGGGAACCGCCATTTCGATTTTCTTCTTGGGTCGGATATAAACCCGGCCTGTGAAGTTACGCACCGGATGCGTTATAATGAACAGCTTGGTTTAAATACGCAGTTCCTTACAAAGGATATTACCGACCCGGATTTCATAGAGGAATTGATGGAACGCATTATGGTGAATTTCGGTGATGTCAATATAGATGTGCTTACCGGCGGTCCTCCGTGCCAGTCATTTTCACTTGCGGGCGAGCGGCGCAAAAATGATAAGAAGGACGATTTGTTTTCCTATTACCTCAAGGTGATCGAGACCCTGCGCCCAAAGTATTTTGTAATGGAGAATGTCCATGGCATTTTGACAAAGGACAACGGGCGGGTGAAAGAGCGGATTTTAAAAGAAATCAGGAATATTGTCGACTATGACCATTTAGGGGAATTTGTTGGGAAATGTGAGTCCGTTCCTTTACAGGGCGATGAATTTTCCATTGCCGTCAGGGTATTGCGTATATGGATCGAGCAGCACAAGTCTGAAGTGCAGCGGCGGGAAGACTATTTGGCTGTAAAAAAGGCGGTAAGGACGCTGGAACTATCCCAGACGCAGAAGGCATTTATGCAGAAGGCGATTCTTGATAACAAAACCGAAATTATAAACCATGAGCTGCGTTCCTTTTGTTTGGAGCTTTCCTCCGCTTTTGTGGAAGCCTACAGGAACAACAAGGATGTTGCGGAGGACGAGAGGAATGTGGTCAGGCAGGCGCTTTCCCTTATAGCAAACCAGGCTGAATTGGGGAGAACGGCAAGGAAAGTGCGCCAGCAGATAAATTTTTGTGAACTTAAGAGAAGCATATATAAGGAGCGCTTTGATACCATTACGGACAATCTTGATATCGGCGGGATTTTTGAGATTGCCATCAGGCAATGTGATTACCTGTACGCAGTTACGGAGAGCAAGGAAGCTAAAAAAGTGGTGAGGAGGACAAAATTAGCCCTCGGGGTTCTTTGTGAAGGCGTATTTGACACGATGCAGAGGGTGATGGCCCTGTTAAAGGGGACGAATGGCTACGGTGAATTTCAAATGCTTGCAGAAAAGGTGGCCCTTTACCGGGTGACGGGCGAGCAGGTGCTTCTTGCATCGGATTATGGGGTTCCGCAGAACAGGCAGCGCGTAATTTTTGTGGGCTGCAGGAATGACCAGGATATTATTGGCCACATTCCCAAATCCGTCAGGGAAGATGAGAGGGTTACGGTTGCAGAGGCCATCGGCGATTTGGATTATATCGGCATTGGCGATCATCCCTACGATTATGATATGGCATTTTCAGAGGAATTTGCCCGGACAAAATCCGGACGGTTGAAAAGAGCCGTTGATGGAAGGCCGGACGAAAACGGATTGACATTCTCCGAATGGAGCAAAAAGGGCAGGCTAAACCCGGATAGGTTTCCGAAACTGGCGCGGCAAAACCCTGTTTACACGCCGGCCAATGCAGTGGGGGAGTTGGATCCAAAGTCCTACAAGTCTGCGGTTTTGCACAATCATGAAACCTCCCGCCATAATGACGAAGTACAGGTGAGATATGCGCTGATCCGCAAATATGGCGACTACCATGCAGCGAAACAAGCCGAGCCGGACAATCCCCTGTTGGAAACCAAAAAGAGGAATTATACGGTAATGTTCCCGGACACACAGTCGATGACAATCACCACCATGCCGGATGATTATGTCCACTATTCGTCGGACAGATCCCTTACCGTCAGGGAAATGGCCCGCCTGCAAAGCTTTGATGATTCCTTCGTATTTCAGGGGAAGAGGACTACCGGGGGAAACAGAAGGAAAATGGAGACGCCACAGTTTACGCAGGTGGGAAATGCGGTTCCCCCCCTTATGGCAAGGGCAATTGCGGCTGAGATTTTAAGACACATAAAGTGATGATGCCAGGGGCAGGGAACCTGCTGTTTCCCCGTCCGTTATAGGAAGTGAGGGAATCCTTATGTTGGCAATGTCAGATATTGATATGACCCAATTTCTGCCATTATTTGCGGACACCGGTGTTCCGGCAGCATTTTTAGTGCCCACACCCACAGGATATGAAAAGTCGATCATGGATGCCATCGGATCCGTGCGTGCGCTGCTGAAGGAGGAGGGAATCCATGACTATGAAGCACAGCGGCAGGGACCAAAAGCAAAACAGATGTGGGAATCTTATTTTGTCACGGCCAACGGGCTTGTTGAAACGCAAGCCTCGCTTTACCGGCCGGTGACAAAGAAGGGCGATCCCCGTATATGGTTTAAAAATCTGAAGCAGTATTGTAAACCCTGTAATCTCTTGGCATTGTTTATATTCGAAAATAAAATCCATGTCCTGAATTTATCGGATGTAACGGTGCAAAATTCCATTGCACAGCAAGGGTTTGTATATGAACTGCTGCAGCAGATAAAATGCAGTAAGCAGTCTGTGGCCATGGAATTGCTGCACAAGATAGAACGGATTCATAAGCAAGGTTTTTTACCCTCTGTCACACCGGGGGATCCGGGGGTGGGGGATACCCTTGAGCATGCATTGGGAATTAGCCGCAACAATGCAAAGACTCCTGACTACAAGGGGATAGAGCTAAAGTCCACAAGGCTCACAAGGCATGGCTTTGCAAGAAATGCTACCCGGCCTACCTTGTTTACAAAGGTTCCGGATGAGGGATTGACCTATAGGGAAATCGTGGAAACCTATGGAAAATGGCAGACGCCCCGGGGTGGCAGTGCAGAGCGTCTCCAGCTATATGAGACCTTTACTACGCAAAGGGTTAACGCATATGGGCTGAAACTTGAAATAAACACAGAAAAAGACCGGCTTGATATGCTGTATGTCCGGCAGGGGCGTCTGCGGGAATATGTGTGTTCCTGGAATATGGAAAACCTTAAGGACGCGTTGCTTCTAAAGCACCGTGAGACATTTTGGGTAAAAGCCTGTTCCAAGGATCATGACGGACGCGAGTATTTCAGGTATGACAAGGTGCTTCACACCAAAAAGCCCAATGCATCTTTGCTTGCCCCTTTGCTTGCATCCGGAAAGATTACCGTTGATCTGGCCGCACATTTCAAGGAGGACGGAAAGTGGCGGGATCACGGCATGCTTTTTAAGATAAAACCGGAGGATATACAATTACTGATGGGAGAACCGGTTGTGTATGACTTACTATGAAAGCCCTGAACGGCGGCTGTGCGTATGGGCAAGCTTGCTTGCACAGACGCACAGACATCGGACGGGCAAGCCGGTATGAGCAAGAAGGGCGACAGCCCGGATTGCGAATACCGGCGGCAGCTGTGGAGCGCGTAAGCGCGGAACAGCTGGCTTTCATGCGTGGTGGCGCGCCAACAATGGCGCATGTCCCCCCCTAACAGCATTGTTTTTGGTATTGTTTTGGGGTCATGCCCTTAAATTTTTTAAAAATTTTCACAAAGTAGCTGCTGTCGTTAAAGCCGCACTGATAAGCGGCCTCCGTGACGGACACCGTGGTGGCGGCAAGCAGGTAGCAGGCGCGTTCGATGCGGTAATAGTTTAAATATTCGATGGGCGTGCGGTGGATTAAGGTGTGGAAATACCGGCAGAAATACCGGGGGGACATACCTGCCAGCTTTGCCAGCTGTTCCAGGGTGACGGGCCGCATGTAGGCCTGCTCGATATATTCCAGGACAGGCTTTAAGGCCTGAATTTTTTCGGAATCGGGGGTGGCGTTTTTTTCCGTTTCCGTGTAACAGTGGTTTTCATACAGATAGGCAAACCATTCAAAGAGGGCGCCGAGGGCGGCAAGTTCGCCTCCGGGCGTCTTTTTTTGTGCGGAGAGCAAAAGGCGGTCGGTGATGGCGCAAAGGGGCTGGATGCCGGAGGGGAAAAAAGGACGGATGCGCACGTTTTTGGCTGTCAGGGTGCGGATGCAGCGGCGGCAAATGTCCGTGTGCATGAAAAGGGGCGTAGGGTCAAATACGACACAGTCATAGACGCAGTTGTCCGGCATGCCGCCGTGAATGACGCCCTGGTTGATAAAAATAATGTCCCCCTCCCTGGCAAAAAGCATTTCGCCGTTTAAGAAAATTGTAAAACAGCCCTTGGAGATCCGGATAATTTCCATTTCCCGGTGCCAGTGGAAAGGCATTTCGTAACGGGGATGTCCCTCGTCCACCCGGTAGAGGGCAATGGGAAAATCAGGGGTTCCGTGGGTGATTTGCTCCTTATAATCCAAATAGTGCATTCCGATGTGCCCTCCTTTTATAAATGGCGGTTATGAATGGTGAATATTGTACCATTTTTTATTATTATATCACCAGACGGCAGGAAAATAAAATGATAAAATACTACTATCACAAGAAATTTTATGGAGGGCAAAAGTATGGCAGAGAGCAGACTGGTAGGGGCGTATCCGGTGATCGGCATCCGTCCCACGATTGACGGCCGCAGGGGGTATTTGAAGGTGCGGGAGTCGCTGGAAGAGCAGACCATGAATATGGCGAAAGCGGCGGCGGCATTGTTTACGGAGAACCTTAGGTATTCCAACGGGGAGCCGGTAAAAGTGGTGATCGCGGATACCACCATCGGCCGGGTAGGGGAGGCTGCGGCATGTGCGGACAAGTTCCGCAGGGAAGGCGTGGACATTACGCTGACCGTAACGCCCTGCTGGTGCTACGGCGCGGAAACCATGGACATGGAGCCCAAGACCATCAAGGGTGTGTGGGGATTTAACGGCACGGAGCGTCCCGGCGCAGTGTATCTGGCGTCGGTTTTGGCGACCCATGCGCAAAAGGGCCTGCCTGCCTTTGGCATTTACGGGCATGACGTGCAGGAAGCGGACGATGCATCCATCCCGGAGGATGTAAAAGAAAAGCTGTTGCGTTTCGGCCGGGCGGCGGTTGCGGTAGCCACCATGCGGGGCAAGTCTTATTTGCAGATCGGTTCAATTTGTATGGGAATCGGCGGTTCCATTATTGATCCTGCATTTATTGAGGAATATCTGGGGATGCGCGTGGAATCCGTGGACGAGGTGGAAATCATCCGGCGTATGTCGGAAGGAATCTACGACGCAGCGGAATACGAAAAAGCGCTGGCCTGGGTGAAGCAAAACTGCAGGGAAGGCTTTGACAAAAACCCGCCCGAGGTACAAAAGAGCCGGGAAGAGAAGGACAAGGATTGGGAGTTTGTGGTCAAGATGATGTGCATCATCAAAGACCTGATGAACGGAAACCAAAACCTTCCCGAGGGCCGGGAGGAGGAGATGGTGGGGCATAACGCCATCGCCGCCGGATTTCAGGGACAGCGGCAGTGGACGGATTTTTACCCCAACTGCGATTTTCCCGAAGCGATGCTCAACACCTCCTTTGACTGGAACGGCGCGCGGGAGCCTTACATTTTGGCGACGGAAAATGATGTGCTAAACGGACTTGGCATGCTCTTTATGAAGCTTTTGACCAACCGGGCGCAGATTTTTGCAGATGTCCGTACCTATTGGAGCCCGGAGGCGGTGAAAAAGGTGACCGGTTATGAACTGGAGGGTGTGGCAAAGGAAGCGGGCGGTTTTATCCACCTGATCAATTCTGGCGCGGCCTGCCTGGATGCCTGCGGAAAAGCCACGGACGGCGACGGCAACGCCGTGATGAAGCCCTGGTATGAAGTGACTAAAAAAGACCAGGAGGCGATTATGGAGGCTACCACCTGGAATGCGGCAGACTTTGGGTATTTCAGGGGAGGCGGCTATTCGTCCCGTTTCCTGACAGAGGCGCAGATGCCCGCTACCATGATCCGTCTAAATCTTGTAAAGGGGCTGGGGCCGGTTTTGCAGATCGCGGAAGGCTGGACGATTCATCTGCCGGATGAAGTTTCCGATAAGCTGTGGAAGCGTACGGATTATACCTGGCCCTGCACCTGGTTTGCACCCAGGACCACGGGAAAAGGCGCTTTTGCCACCGCTTACGATGTGATGAACAATTGGGGGGCGAACCATGGCGCAATCAGCTACGGGCATATCGGGGCGGATCTGATCACCATGTGTTCCATGCTGCGGATCCCGGTGTGCATGCATAATGTGGAGGAAAGCAGGATTTTCCGCCCTGCTGCCTGGAATGCATTTGGCATGGATAAGGAAGGGCAGGATTACCGCGCATGTGCGGCGTTTGGCCCGCTGTATAAATAATAACCGGCTGTGAAAGCCCCGGCCGGCAGCCGGGCGTATGGGCAAGCTTGCTTGCACAGCCGCCCGGATATCGGACGGGCAAGCCGGTATGGGCAAGTAGGGCGAGAGCCCGGATTGTGAATACCGGCGGCTGTAGGAAGGAGAAGCATATGGAATTGCGTTATATGGAATTGCGGGAACAAATTTGTGATATATGCCATAAAATGTGGCAGCTGGGCTGGGTTGCGGCAAACGACGGAAACGTTTCCGCAAAGCTTGCGGACGGCACGTTTCTGACCACTCCCACAGGGATCAGCAAAAGCTTTATTACGCCGGAAAAGCTGGTGCATATCGATAAGGATTGTAACATATTGGAGGCGCTTGAAGGCTACCGGCCTTCTTCCGAGGTGAAGATGCACCTGCGCTGTTATGAGGAGCGGGAGGATGTGGGGGCCGTCCTGCATGCACACCCGCCGGTGGCGACGGGATTTGCGGTGGCCAATATTGCGCTGGACGAATATTCCATGATCGAGACGGTTCTTACGCTGGGTTCCATCCCGGTGACGCCTTACGGCACGCCTTCCACCTATGAAGTGCCCGATGCCATCGCGCCTTACCTTGGAGAGCATGACGCGGTGCTTTTGCAAAACCACGGGGCGCTGACGGTGGGTGCTGACGTGCTGACAGCCTATTACCGGATGGAGACTCTGGAGTTGTTTGCCAAAATTACCATGAATGCGCATCTTTTGGGCGGGGCACAGGAACTTTCCCGGGAAAACATTGACAGATTGATTTCCATGCGGCAAAATTATGGTGTGACGGGCAGGCATCCCGGTTACAAAAAATACCCGCGAAACGAGGAGTAAAATATGTTAAAAGGAATCCCAAAGATTTTATCGCCCCAGTTGTTGAAGGTGCTGTGCGAAATGGGGCACAGCGACCGTATCGTGGTTGCGGACGGAAATTTTCCGGCGGAAACCATGGGAAAGGACTGCATTGTGGTTCGCATGGACGGACACGGTGTGCCGGAGGTTTTGGATGCCATCCTGCAGCTGTTTCCGCTGGATACCTACGTGGAAAAACCGGTTACATTGATGGAGGTGATGCCGGGGGATCCGGTGAAGACGCCGATTTGGGATACTTATAAGGAGATTGTCTCCAAATACGACGCGCGTAAGGAGAAGGCGGTGGGGACGGTGGAACGGTTCGCTTTTTATGAACAGGCCAAGACCGCCTATGCCATTATCGCCACGGGGGAATCTGCGGTGTATGCCAATGTGATGCTGCAAAAAGGGGTAGTTTGATGTAACAGTTCAGACAGCAATGTCATTTCGTTTAGCCACGGGCTCAGGCAGTGCGTCGGCAGGCGTGGCAGCGGCAGGACAGCCCCCCCTTACA